>CALJUJ010000538.1 GCA_937975525.1 uncultured bacterium | reverse complement strand
TTTGCTCCGTTTTTACTCTCACCTCCACCACCTTGATCTACACTCTTCCCCGACACGATGCCCTCCCCCTCTCCTTCGGCGACGTCGACGGCAGTTGGGGATCGGCGACGGGCGAAGCCCAGGAAACGGTGGCCTCGGGCGAGCCTCGAACGGCGCGGTCGGCGCAGCCATCGCTACGCATCGGCCGCGCGCTGCGCCGCGGCAGCTACCTGCGGGTGCCCGTCTACCTCGAGCCCGGCAACCGCGTGCGCGCCCTCGACTTCGATCTTCCGATTCCCGCAGGGATGCGCTCCCTGGGCGTCCGCCGCGAGGCGTCGACGCGCGGCAAGCTCCTCGTTTCGAATCGCAACGCCGACGGCGTCGTCCGCGTCTCGATCGCGAGCGCCGAGATCCTCGAACCCGGGCTCCTGTTCACGATCGGCTTCAAGCTCGAAGAGCGGACGCGCTCGCCCCGAGTCGGACGCGCACGCGTCGCCATCTACGACTGAGACGCGTCCGGACGTTCGCGTTTCTTGCGCTTCACCCGCGGCTTTGCACGCGGTGGCAGCGTCGATGCCTTCGGCGCGGCCTTGGGAAAGCCGACGAGCTGTCGGAAGTGAATCCCGGCCCAGATCACGAACGGAAACAATTGCGTATCCATGCTCTGCGCGAAGGCGTCGGCGAAGCCGTAGATCCGTCGCTGTAGATCCCCGTACAGCGCGTAGCTGTTCGGCAGATCGTAGGCATGGAAGGCCTTGATCGTCAGCACCAGGTCGAGCACCTGCAGCGCCAGCGCAATCGACAGCGCCAGCACCAGGCGCTTCGCCTTCGACGCCCAGGTCGGCGCCGGCGTCGCCACCATCAGCGGGATCAGCAAGACCATGTTCGCCTGCACCCACTCGGCGGGAATCCCCGGAGGCTGGAGCTGCGGGAACCAACGGTTTCGGTAATAGATCGCCGTGCCGTCGACCCAGAGCTCGGTGACGCGATGTAGCTGAGCATTCGCCGACGTCTCGGCGAGGAAGAGGAATCCCTCGGTCAGGACGCCGAGAAACTTCGTGTACGCCGGTGCCAGAGGCGTCCACACGACGTAGACGACGAAAAAGAGGACGACGGCGCGCCCCAGGAAGACGTGGGGCTCAACGCCCAGGCGCATCGACGAAGCGTCCGGCCCAGTACAGCCACGTGGCGACCGCGATGGCGACGACGAGGCCCTGGGCGACGTACACGTGTGCGTGGTGGAAGTACTCTTCGGCGAATAGACCGATCAGGAAGAGACCCATCACGCGCAGCAGGTTGGCACCGTGGATCACGAGCAAGCCGATTGCCGCGCCGAGGGCCTTCGCTCGCCCGGAAGCGGGATACGCGAAAACCGCAGCGAGGTAGATCATGCTCGGCACCGCGCCCGAGCATGCGGGACTGACGTCGACGCGGAACGCTCCGGAGAAGAGGTGAGTGCCCTCGATGGAAACGGGGAAGCCGATGATCCAACCGAGTCCGGCGAGCAGTCCCCAACTCGCCCAGGCGATCGTCTGCGCCAGCGCCCAGGAGATGTCGAAACGTTGTACCAGCGGCTCGAAGGTGAGCAGCGAGAAAGCGACGAAGATCGTGACCATGAACGAACTGACCACGCGAATGGTCGGCCACGCCTGGCGAACGCTACGCCATAGTCGATCCAGCATCCTCTCCGCCTTTGCTCGCCAATCCTCGAGCGCAGATACTATGAGGCGGCCGACCGATGTCAAGGTAGCACGGGCCTGGCCGCAGCTTCGCGGCTCCGCGGCGCCGAGCGCATTGACACGCGGGCGAGCGTGCCCCTATGGTCCCGCGATCCATGAAGACCTGGCTGACGCGCCTGTTCCGCCCGCTGAATGGACTGTTGTCGCTTGCCGCGTTCCTGTTGACCATCCTCGCGATCGGGATCGGCGCCGGCTTGTACACGGCCGCAACCGGGCACGGTGTCGGCCTCCTGCGCCAGGCGGCGACCGTCGCCGGCGACGTCCTGAGCGGCCAGCACACCGACCACATCGCGCTCGATCTCGCGGCCTTCCCGATCGAATCGCGCCTGGGCGGCACGGCGCACGTCACCGTGCGCAGCACCGACGGCGCTCGACGCAGCTTCTACTTCTTGCTCAATCCGGGCCTCGCCCTCGACGACGTTCGGGTCTTCGACGACGGCGGCGCCGAGCTCGCCGCCGCAACCTATCGGCTGGCGCTGTTCGTCATCGTCCAGCTCGATGAGCCGGTGCCCGAGAACCGTCGGATCCGCATGGCCTTCACCTACGAAGGCACACCATCACTCCAACTCCTCGGCGGCGACTCGGCCTCGTTTCGCCACGATCGCATCCTGCTCGGGCCGGAGACGTTCTGGTATCCCTACGACACCCAGAGCTTCTTCGAGATCGAAGCACGCTTGGTCATGCCGGCGCACCTGACGGCGGTCCACAACGGCGTCGCCGAGAGCCGCGTCGAACGAGGCGACGTGCAGCATCTGCGTTGGCGCTCCGAACGCCCGCTCGCCGGCAGCGCCCTCGTCGCCGGCGATTTCGTCGCCCACGAGATCCGCAACGACGATCATCTGTTTCGTGTCTTTCTCCCCCCGCAGTCGCCACTCGACGCCGCCTCGATCGCCGACTCGCTCGCCGCCGCCCACGCGTCACACACCGAGTGGTTCGGTCCATCCGGGCACTCTCGCTACACCGTCTTCGTCGATTCGGGCGTGCGCCGCGCGTTCAACGACGGCTCCGGCCTGATGGCTGCCGCGCCGCGCTACTTCCGCGACGGCGACCGCGGCTTCCATCTCCTGGCGCACGAGATCGCCCACGTCTGGTGGGGCGGCACGGTGTCCGAGCGCTGGCTGCAGCCAGGCTCCGGCGGGCAGTGGATCGTCGAAGGCCTGGCGAGCACCGCGGCGGCGCTCGCCACCGCATCCCGCTACGGCGACCGCGGGCTCGAGCGCGTTCGCCTGGACCACTTCTTCGACCCTCGACGCCAGGGCGTGGTCGCCGACATGTCGTTCCTCGACAACGTCCTGTCGATCGGCGACACGCGCGACACCATCTACCGCAAGGGCGGATACGTCGGCCTGATGCTTCGTCAGGAGCTCGGCGACGACGCCTTCGGCCGCGGCATGCGCGCCGTGATCGAAACCTTCCGCTACCGGCAGGCCTCCGATCGCGATCTACAACGAGTGCTGGAGGAGACGACCGGCCGCGACCTCGGCGCCTTCTTCGACGAATGGCTGCGTTCGGATCGCCTGCCGGATCTCGCCTGGGAGACCGCCAATGACGGACGTCTCGTGCTCACCAATCGCGGCGAGCTTCCGATCGCGGCACCGGTGCCCGTGGCGATCACCGCGGCGGATGGAACGACGACACGCAGATCCCTGCGCGTCGGCGAGAGCCTCGCGATGCCCACCGCCGACGCCGTCGCCGTCGTCGATCCCGATCTCCTCTGGGCGGACATGGTGCGTACCAACAACCGTCATCCCCGCATCGAGCCACCCTTCGCCGTGGCGGCACGACGCGACGAACAGCTCGTCGCCCTCGGTGGCGGCCGCGCCTGGGAAGCGACCACGCTGCAGTGGCAAAACGTCGACGGCAGCGTGCGCGAGGCATGGGACTTTCGTCGCGGCCTCGTCGCTCCGCCGGTTTGGTCGCAGGATGGAGACGCAGCTCTCGTGGAGTTGGCCACGGGCGACGGCCCCGCGGACATCGTCAAGGTCGAGCGCGGCGGCAAGCGTCGCTCGATGGGCCGCGGCCGAGACGCCGTTTTCGACGGCGACGACATCTTGCTCGCCAGCGAAGCTGGGACGATCGATCGCATCGCCGCCGACGGCACCAGGTCGACGTGGCTGGAGCGCGACGGCTGGGAGCTGTTCGGTCCGCAACCGTCGCCGAGCGGCCGCTACGTTCTGTACCAGGCAGCGCGGGGAAGTCGCCTCGAGCTGCGCGTACACGACCGCGAGCTCGACGAGAATCGCCTGCTCCACGCCGGCGAGCGCGACTCCGTCATCACTTTGTGGGCACGCGACGACACCGGTGTATACCTCGGGCTTGGCCACGGCGCTGCGTGGCAGATCGTCCGGCTCGCGCTCGAGC
>CALJUJ010000537.1 GCA_937975525.1 uncultured bacterium | reverse complement strand
GCCTGGCGAGCATCTCGGCCAGGGCTCATTCGATGACTTCGGTGCGTTCGAGGAAGAGGTGTGCCAATTCTTCCCGGAGCAGGGGCAGCCGCTCCCTCGTCGTCATCGAAAAAGATGCTAGAGCGTGCCCCTGAGGCTTGCAACCCGGACCGCAGCTGCCTGGAACGCGAATCGCATGGCTTTAGGCATGATGGAAGTCACGACGGCATGGCTCGTTCGCGCCATTGCCACGGGGTTGCCGTCGCTCGTCGTCCTGGGCAGTTGCATGTCGCCGCGCACGGGCGACGCGGACGCGGAGCGTCGCGCTCTGGTCGAGGAGCTGCGTACGCAGGGCGTCTGCGACGAGCGCGTGCTCGCGGCGATCGCCCGCATCCCTCGCCACGAGTTCGTGCCGGCGACGGAAGAGCACCGCGCCTATGCCAACCGGGCCTTGCCCATCGGCGGCGGTCAAACGATCTCGCAACCGCTCGTCGTCGCCACCATGAGCGCCGCCCTCGAGCTCGACGGTACGGAGCGGGTTCTCGAGGTCGGAACCGGGTCGGGTTACCAAGCCGCCGTCCTGTCGGTGCTGGCGCGCGAGGTTTACTCGGTCGAGATCGATGCCGATCTCGCAGTCCAGGCGAAGGAGCTCTTGGCGCGCCTCGGCATCGGCAACGTGCGGGTGCGAGCGGGCGATGGGTTCTACGGTTGGCCCGAGGCCGCGCCGTTCGATGCGATCATCGTGACGGCGGCGGCGCCGCGGATGCCGGAACGCCTGGTCGAGCAGCTCGGCGCGGGCGGTCGCATCATCGCGCCGATCGGCGACGAACGCTCGCAGCGTCTCGTGATCGGGCACAAGCGCGCTGGGGAGTGGCAGACGGAGGAAGCAATGGACGTGCTGTTCGTGCCGATGACCGGAGAGATCCGTGCGCCCATCGACTGAGCGAATTCAAGGGTGATCGAATGCGAAGGTGTCGTCGTCAACCAGGTAAACGACCTCGTCGGGATGCACCAGGCCCAGGCGCTCGCGAGCCATGTGTTCGATGGTGCGGGCGTCGTCCTGCAGGAGCGCTACGCGACGCCGCAGCTCGTCGTTGTTCTGCTGGAGCTCGAAGGCGTACAGCTCGAGCTCGCGTTGTTTCTCGTTCAGTTCCTGAAACGCGAAGTAGCCGTGGCCACCGACGATGAGCGAGGCGAACGCTGCCGTGATGGCGGCGATTCCGGCGACGAAGGCACCTTTGTGTTTCGCAAAAGGCAGCGGTAGAGACAGCATCCTTGGAACCACTCTCGGCGCGAAGTCTAGGCTACGCAGGGAGGGTTCGCAAACCAGCAAACGGGAGTGGAGCCGTGAAAATTCGTTCAATCCAGGCGGTCGAGATCTTGGATTCGCGGGGCAACCCGACGATCGAGGTCGAGGTGGCTCTCGCAGATGGAGCGCTCGGGAGGGCAGCCGTGCCCTCGGGGGCGTCGACGGGCGTGCACGAAGCGCTCGAGCTGCGGGACAAACAGAAGCGTTACCTGGGGCGCGGCGTGCGCAAGGCCGTCGCCAACGTCAACGATCGCATCGCCCGCGCGCTGCGCGGCGCGGATGCACGTGATCAGGCGGCGGTGGACCGGTGCCTCATCGATCTCGACGGCACCGCCAACAAGCGTCGCCTCGGTGCCAATGCCATTCTCGGAGTTTCGTTGGCGAACGCGAAAGCGGCCGCTGCGTCGGCGGGGCAGCCGCTCTTCCGTTACTTGGGCGGCCCGCGTGCGACGACGTTGCCCGTGCCGATGATGAACATCTTGAACGGCGGTGCGCATGCGGACAACTCGGTCGACCTGCAGGAGTTCATGGTGATGCCGGTGGGCGCGCGCTCGTTTGCGGAGGCTCTGCAGATGGGTGCCGAAACCTTCCACGCGCTGCGGGCGATCCTCAAGAAGAAGAAGTACACGACGGCGGTTGGCGACGAAGGCGGATTCGCCCCGGAGCTCTCTTCCGACGACGAAGCGATCCGCCTCATCGTCGCCGCGATTCGAGCGGCCGGCTACGTGCCCGGAAAGCAGATCGCCATCGCGATCGATGCCGCTGCCAGCGAGCTACACGAAAACGGCAGCTACGTGTTCCGCAAGTCCGACGGTAGATCACGCAGCGCCAAACAGATGGTGCGGCAGTACGCGCGCTGGGTGTCGAAGTACCCCATCGTGTCCATCGAGGATGGGCTCGACGAGGACGACTGGGACGGTTGGGCCGAGCTGACCCGCACGCTCGGGGATCGAGTGCAGCTGGTCGGCGACGACCTCTTCGTCACCAACGAGGCGCGGCTCGCGCGCGGCATTCGTGACGGGGTGGGGAACTCGATCCTGATCAAGCTGAATCAGATCGGGACGTTGACGGAAACGCTCGAGACGATTCGACTCGCCAAGAAGCACGGCTATACAACCGTGATCTCGCATCGCTCCGGCGAGACGGAGGACGTGACCATCGCCGACCTCGCCGTGGCGGTGAATGCGGGCCAGATCAAGACAGGCAGTCCCTGTCGGGGTGAGCGGACGGCGAAGTACAACCAGTTGTTGCGTATCGAGGCTGCGCTGGGGAAGCGCGCTTCGTATCCGGGTCGTAAAGCCGTAATTGGCTCTTGAGAAGATCTCATCGAGACTTCTATGCATGGCGGCTCGGCTTCCGAGGTGCCCGGTCGGTTGCTTGATTTCACCTTGACGTTGGCCCATTCCGGCTGTGGATATCTCGCTGGCCTGGCTGTGGACAGAACGATAGAACGGCCTGCTATGTCCTCGGCGCGGTCTGCATGCGGCGCATCCGGGCCGCCGGATTCCTCTTCGAAACCAACGAGATTCCAAAATAAAAAAAAGTTTTCCCGCGCGTTGACTTGTTTCGTAA
>CALJUJ010000536.1 GCA_937975525.1 uncultured bacterium | reverse complement strand
AGCGACGCCGCGGTCGATGCGGTCGTGGCGATGGGCGTCGACGACGGAGCGGTGGCGGCGCTGCGCAAGCTGCGCGAGCGCATCCAGGGCCATGCCGGCGTTCCGGAGCAACCGTTGCCGAAGGGATTGCAGGCCGAGCTGCGCCCCTACCAGCGCCGCGGCTTCGACTTCCTCTGCTACACCGCCAGCCTCGGGATCGGCGCGATCCTCGCCGACGACATGGGCTTGGGGAAAACGGTGCAGGCCCTCGCTTGGTTGTGCTGGCTGCGCGAGAAGCGGCGCGGGCGCGGGCCGGCACTGGTCGTGTGTCCGACCTCGGTGGCGCCCAACTGGGTGCGTGAAGCAGAGCGCTTCACGCCGGGCCTGCGGGTGCTGATGCTCGGCAGCGGCCGCGGTCGCCGCCGCGCCCGCGAGCGCTGGCGCGACTACGACCTCGTCGTGACCAACTACGCGCTGCTGCGCCAGGACATCGACTTCTGGAAGGACGTCGAGCTGCGGGCGGTGATCCTCGACGAGGCGCAGCAGATCAAGAATCCCGACGCCGCGGTGGCGCGCGCCGCCTGCTCGCTGCAGGCCCGCTTCCGGCTGGCGCTCACCGGCACTCCCCTGGAGAACCGGGCGCTCGATCTGTGGAGCATCCTCGAGTTCGTCAACCCCGGCTATCTCGGCAAGCGATCGGATTTCAGTGCGCGCTTCGACCGCGTCGACGTGCCCGATCACCAGCGCCGCTGGCTCGCCGCCAAGATCCGCCCGTTGCTGATGCGGCGCTTGAAGCGCGACGTCGCCACGGAGCTGCCCGAACGCATCGAAGAGCGCATCGACTGCGAGCTGACCCCGGGACAGCGCAAGGCCTACGTCGCCGAGCTGCGGCGCAGCCGCGCGCTGGTGGAGCGCGTCGCCCAGGACGCTGACGGTCTGCGCCGCAACAAGATCGAGGTGCTCGCGGCGCTCACCCGACTGCGGCAGGTATGCTGCCATCCCGGCCTCGCGGGCGGCGACGTCGAGGCCGGCTCGGGCAAGTTCGATGCGCTCCTGGAGCTGCTCGAAACGCTTCTGGGCGAGGGCCACAAGGTCCTGGTGTTCTCGCAGTTCGTCCGCTGCCTCGAGCTGATCGACCACGAGCTTTGCGCCCGCGCGATCCCGCGCCACATTCTCACCGGCAAGTCGACCGATCGCGGCGCGCTCGTCGACGCCTTCCAGAACGACGAGCAACCGTGCGTGTTCCTGATCTCGCTGCGCGCCGGGGGCACGGGTCTCAATCTTACGGCGGCGAGCTACGTCGTGTTGTTCGACCCGTGGTGGAACCCCGCGGTCGAGGCCCAGGCGATCGACCGCAGCCATCGCATCGGCCAGGACAAGACGGTGATCGCCTATCGGCTGATCGCCAGCGGCACGATCGAGGAGAAGATCTTCGACATGCAGCAGCGTAAGGCCGCCCTCGCGCGCGACGTCCTCGGCGAGGACGGCTTCGCCCGCACCCTGTCGCGCGAAGACCTCGACTTCCTGCTGACGCCGGCGTGATGGCGATCGTTCGCCGCCGGGCTTTAGAACTGAAACGTCACCTTCACCGCCGTCTCGTCGCGACGGTGGTTGCGCCCGCCGGCGAACCAGGGGTCGTTGCGCGGCACGTCGGCGCGGAAATCGGTGAAGAACCGCTGTTGCAGCGTGACGAACAACGCGTTGGTCAGGAACACGTCGGCGCTCCAGAGGATCTGCAGGTTGGCGTTCACGGGGTCGCCGATGAGCGCCAGCAACGGAACGACACGGCCATTGCGGTAGAAGCTGGTTGCGGCGAACGTGAGCAGGTGCTCCCAGCGCTGGATGTCGTCGCCGTTGCCGGGGATGCGCGCGTTCTGCCGTCGCTCGATCCCGCCGGCATACGGACCGTCGACCCAGAAGCCGACGTCGCCGAAGTAGGGCTCCTCCGCGGCGCCGGCGTTGCCGCGTAGCTGGTCGATGTCGCTGCCGAGCGTGTAGGTCCAAAAGAACTGCCCGCTCAGGAACCACGCCGACTCGCGATTGAGCTGCGGGATCCACGTCGCGCGGTCGAAGCCGAGCATGCCCGACCATTGGTCGCGCTCGGTGTAGCCGAGCGGCGCGCGGCCGAGGTCGAACAGGAACCCAGGGGGCACGGGCCGTCCCTGGAGCGTGACGGCTACCAGCTCGTCCTGCTCGATCGTCTGAAACGGAACGCCCTTCACGTATGCCGTCTCGAGTCGGAAGGACGATTGCGTCCAGGCGGAGTCGAAATACTTCAGCGTGAGGCCGAAAATGTGGAGATACGGGTGCACGACTTCGGCAACGACGTCGATTGGGTACACCGGAACGACGCTGCTCGGATCACGCGGGTCCACCTGGTAGCTGCCGACCGCCGTCGCGCCGAGTCCGGGAACGCGTGGTAGGTCGATGCTCTCGATGCGTACGGCGAACGGCGAGGCGGCACCGACCGCCCGGCCGCGGCCCCCGAAGT
>CALJUJ010000535.1 GCA_937975525.1 uncultured bacterium | reverse complement strand
AAGCATTCCCGCGGCGACTGCCGAAAGGGGGAGCGCGCCGATCGTGCCGAGCAGAATCGCTCGTGTGCCGGGAGGCAGGGCGAGCCGCAGACACGCGACGATGAGCAGCGATGGGACGAAGACGAGGAGCGCGGCCGACGTAGTGATGTCGACCCACGACTGAATCTGGGAGGTGACGCGCGCCAGGGCCAGCTCCAACGCCCAGGCGAGCGTGAAGGCAACGGAAGCGGCGTGGATCTCACGGGCGTTAGGATCGAAGGATACGACTAACGTCTGTGCGCCACCGTCAGCGCGGACGTACCTTGAGACGCAGCGGAATGCGCTTCGGGCCACCGACGAAGCTCGCGTGCAGGAGCTCGATCGGGCCGTCGAGCTCGCAAGCCTCGACGCGCTCGGCGAAATGCCGCCAGAACACCTCGAGGTCGAGGCGAGCGAGGTGCGCGCCGAGGCAGAAGTGCTCGCCGACGCCGAAGCCGAGGTGCGGGTTGGGGTCGCGATCGATGCGAAACACGAACGGGTCGGCGAACACCTCTTCGTCGCGGTTGGCGGATGCGTAGAAGAGGGCGAGAGACTGTCCGGGCTCGATCGTCTTGCCGCGCAGCTCGTAGGGCTGGGTCGCGGTGCGCGAGAAGTGGTTGACGGGCGTCGTCCAGCGGACGATCTCGTCGGCCGCGATCGCGGTTCGATCCGGGTGCTTGCGGAGTTGCGCCAGCTGATCCGGATGATCGAGAAAGGCCGCGAGGCCGCCGGAGATCGAATTGCGCGTGGTGTCGTGGCCGGCGACCATCACGAGGAAATACAACGAAAACAGCTCGAAGTCGGGGACCGGCTCGCCGTCGATCGTCGCCAGGGCGAGAACCGTGGAGAGGTCGTCCCGCGGCTCGCGGCGGCGGTCGCCGATGATCTCCATCAGGTATACGTAGGCCTCCTGGAGGAACCCGAGGCGATCCTCGCGGGTGTCGCCGGCACGCTGGAACTCGGGATCTTCGAGACCGAAGTTCTCGTTGGTGACCCGCAGCACGAAGTCTTCCTTGTCGCGCGGGATCCCGAGGATCTCGGTGATCATGCGCAGCGGTTGCAGGGCGGCGATGTCGCGTACGAACTCGACCTCGCGCCAGCCGCCGCCGCTGGCGAGGCCGTCGAAGATCTCCGCGGTGATCTCGTCGAGGCGCTGCCGGAGGCGCTGGACGGCGCGTGGCGTGAACCAGCTACTGACGAGCTTGCGGTAGGTCCGATGCTCGGGCGGATCCATGTTGACGAGCATGCGCAGCGGCGGCTGCTCCTCCATGGAAGGGCCGGAACCCGGCGGCGGCTCCGGGAACAGGATGAAGCGGCCGGCGCTGCGGAACACGTCGGGTTGCGTCGAGATCTCGACGATGTCGGCATGCTTGGTGATCGACCAGAAGGGCTTATAGCCATCCGGGCTGGTCCAGTGCACGGGGTCCTCGCGCCGCAGCCGCGACCATTCCGCGTGGGGATAGCCGTGGGTCCCGTAGTGCTTGGCGGTGATGACGTCGAGTTGGTCGAGTGGGGTCTGGGAGGCGTCCATGCACGAGGCTCCTGGGCGTTGCTGGGTCACGGTTATGCCGTCGGGCGCGAGGAGCGCAAGCCCGTCGCCACGCCGCCGGCCAGCGTCCGCGGGTCAAGTTGTAATTGAGAATCGTTTTCATTAACTTCGCCGCATGGACCGCACCCTGGCCGACCTAAGCCCCAACGAGTCTTCTCGCATCCGCGAGGTGGTCGGCAGGGACGGCCTGAGCCATCGATTGTGCGAACTCGGCTTCACCCCGGGCGAGTGGGTCGGCGTCGTCCGCTCCGCCCCGCTGGGCGATCCGCTGCAGATCCGCATTCGTGGATTCGACGTGGCTCTGCGCCGCAGCGAAGCTCGGTGCGTGCTCGTCGAGAGCGCGTGAGCGACGCCATGCTCGCGTCCGACGTCGACTGCGAGTATCCGGCTCCCGCAAGGGGCCCGTGGACGCTTGCGGTCGTTGGCAACCCGAACACGGGCAAGACGACGTTGTTCAATGCGCTCACCGGATTGACCCAGCACACCGGCAACTATCCCGGGGTCACGGTCGAGCGCGCCCTGGGCAGGATCTCGCTCGGCGGCGATCGGATCCAGGCCGTCGACCTTCCCGGCTCCTATTCGCTCGCACCGCGCGCGCCCGACGAGTGGGTCGCCGTCGAGGTGCTGCTCGGCCGCGGCGACGTGGAGCACAAACCCGACGCGGTCTTGTGCGTCGTCGACGCCTCGCACCTCGATCGCAATCTCTACTTGGTGACCCAGG
>CALJUJ010000534.1 GCA_937975525.1 uncultured bacterium | reverse complement strand
CCGACGCGGGGCCGACGCGCGCGTGGCTGCACCTGCACGCGGAAGCGTAGGGCCGTCACGGCAGCGATCCGGCGACGTCGACGAGGCTCTGCACCAGGAAGATCTGCAGGAAGAAGATGCCCAGCAGGAGAATGAGCGGCGAGAGGTCGAGACCGCCGGCGACGGCGGGAATCGCGCGGCGGATCCGGTACAGCAGCGGCTCGGTCGCGTTGTAGAGGAACCGCACGATCGGGTTGTATGGATCGGGATTCACCCACGAGAGCACCGCACGGGCGATGACGACCCACATGTAGACCCGCAGCACGAGGCTGAGGACGTAGGCGATCGCTTCGAGGAAGTTGGCAATCAAAGGCATGGTGGGTCCTTCCGCAGCACTCTCCTGGCGCAAGGTCTACCGTGGCCGAGCCGCGCCGACAAGCGAGTCTCGCCCGTAGTGTCTCCGTTGGATTCTGGCGAATCGACGGGGACACCCCTTGGTGGGCAAGCGCCCTGCCCCATGGTGCGCAAGCACCTTGCGGGCCGCTACGCGGCCCGGGAGTCTCTCCCCGTCTCGTCCCGGTGAAGATCAGGCTGCGACACGACCGTCGCGCCGCAATGGCTTGACCACCACCGGCGTTGCCACTAAGCGGTCCCCGTTCGCCGCAATCGCCGATGCCGTCGCCTCATCCAGATGCAAGCCCCGCCGAGCGGCGTGGAGCGCCCGCTCCGCGCGCGCTGTCGTGGGCGCTGCTGGTCGGCCTGCTGGCGCTGGTCGCGCTATTCATGTTCTCCGACGTGCGCGAGCTGTGGCAGACGGCGGCGGCGATCGATCTTCGCATGCTGGCCGTTCCCTTTCTGTTGACGATCGCGAGCTACGCGACGATGGCGCGCAGCTACGAGGGCATCGCCAACGCCGCCGGGGCCGCGGTGACGTTCACGGAGATGTTTCGCATCACGCTCGTCGCCAACACCGTCAACTACATCGTCACCAGCGGCGGCCTGAGCGGCTTCGCGGTCCGCGTCTTCTTCTTCGTGCGCATGCGCATCCATCCAGGCAAGGCGGTGATCATCTCGCTCACCCAGACGTTTCTCACCAACCTCGTACTCCTGTTCTGCATCGCCGTCGGCTTCCTCTACCTGCTGCGCACCAAGGAGCTCGGCGCGTACGCCTTCACGGCGATGAGCATCCTTCTGACATTCTCACTGGCGGCGGCGACGCTGGCGACGCTGTTGCTGCTGCACCGGCAGCTGCGCCGGCGCGTGCTGTTCGTGATGGCCGAGTGGACCAACGCATTCCTGCACCGCTTCTTCCCGGCGCGGAAGCCGGCTCGGGTCCGGCTCTGGCGCTTCCAACGCAATCTCAACCGGGGCATCGAGTTCCTGCTGTCGCGCAAGCGGGAGATGGTCGTGCCGACGCTCTGGATCGTGGTCGACTGGACGGCGACCCTGGCCATCCTCTACGTGGCCTTTCTCGCCGTCGGCCACCCCGTCCCGATCCAGGTCGTCATGGTCGGCTTCTCGATCGGCGTGACGCTGTCGTTGATCTCGCTCGTGCCCGGCGGGCTCGGCATCATGGAAGGATCGATGGCGGCGGTGTTCACCGGATTCGCCGTGCCGCTCGAGAAGTCGCTCGTCGCGGTCTTGCTCTTTCGGGTCGCCTACTACGTCTTTCCGACGGTGATCGCCGTCTTCTTCTTCCGCCACATGCTCGTCGCCGGCACCCGCGAGGCTCCCGAGATCCTCGGCGACGACCTGGTGTGACCCCGTTAGGAGATTGACAATTGCTTCTGAAAGCTCGAAACTTCGCGCAGTTGGAGGAGCGGACGGGAGGGGATACATGAACTCAATCCGCAGGGGACTCAGGTGGGCGGCCGCGTGGCTGCTGGTCGCTGCCATCGTCGCGCCCGCGGCGAGCTTTGCCAGTCAGCCGAAGCTCGTGACCGCACGCGCCGGCATCCTCATCGATCGCAGCTCGGGCAAGATTCTCTGGGAGAACAATGCCGACGTGGCGCTGCCGCCGGCGAGCACGACCAAAGTCGTCACCGCGACACTGGCGCTCCAGTCCGGCGATCTCGACCGGACGGTGCGCGTGAGCCGCCGCGCCGCCGCCGAGCCTCCGTCCAACATCCGCCTGCGACCGGGCTGGGAGCTGAGCCTCGAAGATCTCGTCTACGCCATCCTCCTCAACTCGGCGAACGACGCCAGCGTCGTCATCGCCGAGGGGCTCTCCGGTTCGGTCGAGGCCTTCGCCGCTCGCATGAACGTGCATGCCTACGCCGTCGGCGCCCGCGCGACCCACTTCCTCAACCCCAACGGCCTTCCCGACGACGGACACGTCGCCAGCGCCCGCGACCTCGCGCTGATGTTCGACCATGCACTCGAGATTCCGGCGTTTCGCGAGGTCCTCGAAACCCAGGCGCGCACGATCCGTACGGCCGACACGGCGCGCCGCAAGATCTCCCTGCGCTCGAAGAACCGCCTCCTCAAGGACTATCGCTACCGGGTGATCGGCAAGACCGGCTGGACGCGCGCCGCCAAGAAGTGCTTCGTCGGATCCGCGACTCACGGTGATCGCGAGATTCTCGTCGCCATGCTCGGCTCGGACGACCTGTGGGGCGATTTGCGGCGGCTGGTCGAGTACGGTTTCGAGGGCGTGCCCCAGCCAGTACCTCGCTCGCAACGTCTGTTCTTCGCCGCGGCGTCGGACGACGACACGCGCGCCGCCGGCGATACCGACGACGTGCAGCGCGCGCCCGGCGGGCGCTTCTACGTGCGGGTCGCCACGTTCCGCGGTGAGTCGTACGCCGCGCGCCTGAAGTCCGAAATGCGCGCCGATGGCTTCCCGGCGGACATCTTCCGCATCGTCCGCAACGGCCGCTCGCTGTACCGGGTCTCCGTCGGCGGCTACCCGAGCCGCTCGTCGGCCGCGCAGGTCCAGCGGCGCATCGAGCGTCAGAACCCGAAGCTGAAGACGCTCCTCGTCAAGAGCTGAGGTCGGCCGCGACGCTCTCGCCGCCGGCGAAGGCATCGCGGATCCGGCGCACCAGCTCGATGTTGTCCGAGTGCCCGGTGCGCTCGGCGACGATCCGCCCGCGTAGCGGGCGCCCGAGGAGGTAGATGTCGCCCATGACGTCGAGAACCTTGTGGCGCGCGAACTCGTCGGCGAAGCGCAGCGTCGTGTTCACGACCTTCTCGTCGTCGATGAGAATGCAGTTGTCGAGCCGGCCGCCGCTGGCGAGGCCCATCGAGGCGAGCTGCTTCATGTCGCGCAGGAACCCGAACGTCCGCGCCGGGGCGATCTCGGCGCGAAACGACTCGGGGCCGGTGAACGCAAAGTCGTAGTGCTGGCGGCCGACGGGGTGCGGATAGTCGAGGGTGTAGCGAATCGAAAAGCCGTCGGCGGGCTCGATCGAAATCGACTCGCCCTTGTCTCGCTCGACGGCGATGCGCTCGTGCACCACGATCACCTCGAGCGGCTCGCCCTGCTCTTCGATCCCCGCACTCTCGATCAGCTCGCAGAACTCCGTCGCCGAACCGTCCATGATCGGGATCTCGCCCTGGAACTTCACGAGCAAGTTGCTGATGCCGTAGGCGTGTAGGGTCGCCAGCAGGTGCTCGACGGTCTGCACGGTGACGCCCTTGCGGTGCAGTGCCGTCGCGTAGCCGGTCGAGTCGACCCAGTCGATGTGGGCCGGAACCGAGACATCGGCGGAGAGGCTGGTGAAGCGAATCCCGCTGCCGGGAGCCAGCGGTTGCAGCACGAGCCCGGTCTTCACACCCGTATGCAGGCCGGTGCCGCTGGCGACGACGCCCTTGGCGAGCGTGCGCTGCGGAACGCGCAGCGGCGACGCGTCGCTCGCCGGGCGCTCCCCGGCGGCGGGTAGGCCGTCGTCTACACGCCCACCGCTGCGGCTCTCGAAGTGGTGCAGCGCGCGGTTGACGACCTCGATCAGGCCATCGAGTGAGAACGGTTTCTCGATGAAGTCGAAGGCTCCGAGCTTGGTCGCCTTCACGGCCGTCTCGATGTTGCCGTGCCCCGACACGACGATCACTTCGGGCGGATGCAGCCGGCCCTGGAGTCGCCCGAGCAGCTCGAGGCCGTCCACGTTCGGCATCCAGATGTCGAGCAGCACCAGCTCCGGCGTGCGCTCCTCGAGGACGGCATAGGCCTGACGCCCGTCCTCCGCCTCGAGGACGGTGAAGCCCTCCTCTTCGAGGATTCCGCGAACCGAAGCGCGGATCTCGCGCTCGTCGTCGACTACGAGGATCGTCGCCATGGTCTCCTCAAGACGCTGCCGCCTCCTCGGTCGCTCGTCCGCGCACCGGGAAGCTGATGATGAAACGAGTGCCGTGCGGAACGTTGTCGCGCACGCGAATGTAGGCCTGGTGGTCGGCGACGATCGCCGACACGATCGCCATGCCCAGACCCGTGCCGTCGCTCTTGGTCGAGAAATAGGGCTCGAACACGCGATGTTTGACTTCGGGGCTCATGCCGCAGCCGTTGTCCGCGATCTCCAGGTAGACGACCTCGCGTGCCGATCCATGTCGTGTCACGATTTCGATCTCGCCGGGCCGTTCCGGCTGAGAGTCGCATGCGGCCACCGCGTTGTCGAGCATGTTGATCACGGCCCGCTTGAGGGCTGCACGGTCGAGCGGAATGGACGGTGCATCGGGGTCGGCGTGAAAGCGAAAACGGATCTCCGGATGTCCTTCCCGGTAGAGCACCAACGCCTCCTCCACGACGTCGTTGAGGTCGTCGAGACGCAGCTCCGCCGCAGGCAGGCGGGCGAACGACGAGAACTCGGTCACCAGGTGCTTGAGCGCTTCGACCTGTGCGACGATCGTCGCCGTGCATTCGTCGAGAAGCTTGCGCTCGTCCACGTCGAGGCGCTCGAGGTAGCGCTTGCGCAGGCGTTGCGCCGACAGCTGGATTGGCGTCAGTGGATTCTTGATCTCGTGCGCCAAGCGCCGCGCCACCTCGCGCCAGGCCTCCATGCGCTGCACCCGGAGCAGGTCGGTGACGTTCTCGAAGAAGAGCATCACCCCGCGCGTCGCACCGGCGTCGTCGACGAGCGAAGCCGCGGAGACGAGCGCCGTGAGCGCCTGGTCGCCGGCCGTCAACTGGATCTGCCGGGCGACGAGACGCTCCGGGTTGGACAGCAAGTCGCCGATGAGTCGCGACACCTCCGCGAGCTCGTTCGCGCCGAAGGCTTCGACCCAGTGCAGCCCCCGCACCGCCTCCGCGCGCACGCCGAGCATGCTCTCCGCGGCCGGATTGAGCGTCGTCACCAATCCCGCCCGGTCGAGCGAGACGACGCCGGCGGCGATGTTCGCGAGGATGTTCTCGGCGAACTTGCGGCGCTCGACCAACTCTTCGTTGATCGCCTGCAGGTCTCCCGTCATGCGATTGAACGAATCGACGAGCACCGACGTCTCGGCATCGCTCGCAGGCGGGATGCGGTACTCCCAACGCCCTCGCGCGACCTCGCGCGTGCCTTCGGCGAGGCGCAGCAGCGGCACGGTGATGTTGCGTGCCTGCCGCAAGCCGACCCAGGTCGCGGAGAAGACGACGACCATCGCCACCAGAGCGAGCGTCAGCACGTACTGGTTCTTGAGCGGCTGCTCGAGCCGACTCAGCTGCAGGTACTCCTCGTAGGCGCGCGACAGGTCGCGCGCGGTGCGGGCCAGGTCGCGGGGCACGAACGAATCGACGATGACCCCGCCGACGACGTCGCCCGCGGCGTTGCGCACCGGAACTCCGGCGCGGACGACGTCGCCCTTGCCCACCGGGATCGTCGTCGCCGCACTCGCCCCCAGAAGCA
The DNA here is from genome assembly GCA_937975525.1 of uncultured bacterium. GTDB lineage: Bacteria > Desulfobacterota > Binatia > HRBIN30 > HRBIN30 > CALJUJ01. The sequence continues at coordinate 1,385 of CALJUJ010000534.1, read as the reverse complement.
CGCGAGTCCGGAAGTCGTCTGGCCCCGGCGGCGGTCGCGGCGCCAGGCGCTCGCCGCGCGAGCCGGCGAGGCGGTCCCGGCTCGCGTCGAAGACTTCGACGGCCGCCAGGCCCAGCTCCGCCCGCATCACGGCGAGTGCCGTGGGCAAGCGCTCGCGGCGCCCGTCGGCGAGAAGTCCTTCGCGCTCGATACGCTCGGCGACCGTCGTGGCGACGTGAACCGTCGCATCCGCGACGAACTGATAGTGCCCGTCGGCGACCTCGACCGCCCCGAGCAAGGCGCTGCGCACACGGGTGTCGAACCACGTCTCGATCGCCTCGTTCAGGAATCCACGAGCCACCACCACCAGCACGACGCTCGGCGCCAGCGACATGCCGACGAAGAGCAGCACCAAACGCGTGCGCAGGTGTGATCCGAACAGCCCGCGGCGCCGGTCGACGGTCAAGCGGATCAAGCTCCGGCCGACGAGGAAGGCGAGCAGGATGAGGAGGATGACGTTTAGGTTCGTGAGCAGGAAGAAGGTGACGTTGCCGGTCAGCGACGAGCTACCGGTGACGCCGGGCGCCCACAGTTGAACGCCGAGGAAGCCGAGGAACACGGCGGCAGTGAGCGCGATCAGCAGAAGCTCGCGGCGCGGTCCGCTACCGGGCTGGTCGGCCGCCGCCTCCTGCCGCTGAGGACGATCCACCATGCGCGCGATTGTAGCTGCACGAGGTGCGCCTCGGGAAACCCCGCACGGGTCGCCGCGCACTCCCGCGGCGCGATCGGCGGCCTACGGCGCGCGACCACGGGCTGATTCGCCATAGACGACGGCCTTGGCTAGAGTCGCGCCATGAGCAAACCAACTCCGCTGGAAGCGATCGCCACGCAGGCGCTCGAGCTCATCGAGGACGGCATGACCGTCGGTCTCGGCTCAGGTCGCGCCGCGACCGCCTTCGTCCGCGCCCTCGGCGAACGGCTCGCCGCAGGCCTGCGCGGCATCCGCGGCCTGCCGACTTCGGAGCCCACGGCCGCGGTCGCGCGCGAGGTCGGCATCCCGCTGGTCGGCTTCGAAGACGCCGAGTTCGTCGACATCACCGTCGACGGCGCTGACGAGGTCGCTCCGAGTCTCGATATGATCAAGGGCTACGGGCGAGCGCTCGTCCGCGAGAAGATCGTCGCCGCCGCTTCGCGGCAGGTGGTGATTCTGGTCGGCGCCGAGAAGCTCGTTCCGCAACTCGGCAGCCGCGGGCTGGTGCCGGTGGAGGTCGTACCGTTTGCCGCGCCCTTCTGCGCCCGCGCCTTCCACAAGCTCGGCTGCGAGCCGCAGCGCCGCGAGGAACAAGGCGCGCCCGTCGTCAGCGACAACGGCAACTGGATCATCGACTGTCGGGTGAAGCCGATCG
>CALJUJ010000533.1 GCA_937975525.1 uncultured bacterium | reverse complement strand
GGGGTGGCGAAACTGGCAGACACAATGGACTTCAAGTGTGTGGCGATCGCTTCCTTCCGACGAGCGCTTCGTTCCGTGCAAGGAGCCGTCTCGGCCTCGCAACGCTTGCGATCCGGCTCGATGATCGAGTATCCAGCCATTCAAGATGCCGGGAGTGCCCCTCATGCTGTTAGGCCGGGGTCAGGATGCGCCGAGCGTGATCGTGCCCGCAGATGTCCGAGTGTTCGCCCGCCACTTCCCGCTGTGGCTCGTCGTCGTACACGTCGCTGCTTTCACCGCTGCGACCTCAGCGGTCGTTGGCCAGCCGGTCATCGTCGCTGCCACCAGCACCGGTGAGGTGACCGCGACGGCATCGTCGCCACATGAGGTCCCTCTTGGCTTTTCGGTTGCTGCGAACGACGACCGGATCCTCCTGGTGTACGTCTGCTCGTTCGCAAGCCAGCACGAGAGTGTCGAGTTCGCCGGCGTACCGCTGGTCAAGATCGCCGAAACCCTCGGGACCGGCAACGAGCGGCGCCGCGGCTCATGGTGGTACGTGGTCGATCCGCCCGCTGGCGCGGGCCAGGTCATCGCGGAGATCGCCGCGAGCGAAAGCGCGTTCGTCGCGGCCTACGACATTCGCAACGTCGATCAGGCCCAACCGTGGCATACCTTTGCCGCTGCGCAGGGCGGCACCGAGAGCACCATCGGCGCTCCGTTCGTCAGCTCCGTCGGCCAGGCTCTCGCCGTCTCCGGAGCCTGCGCAAACAACTACAGCAACCAGGCGCTGGCGATCGTCGCTCCGGCGACCGGCGACACCAATACCGGCTACGCTGCGGTCGTCAGCGGCACCGGCCACCGCCTCTTCGCTGCACCGACCAGCGCGGACGTCGAGTGGACGCGTACCACACTGTTCAGCACCAACAACTGGGGTGTGATCAACGTGGTTCTGCAGCAACCCGGGGCACTCAACAGCCCGACACCGACCGGAACGCCCACCCAGATTCCCACTCCGACGGAACCCGTCTGTTGTCAGTGCGGTGAGTTCACCTGCGGCCCGCTACCCCCCGAAGGCACCTGCGGGTCTTGTGAGTCCGTTTCCGGGGCCGTGTGCGAGGTCGCCTCGGGTCGCTGCGCGACACGGACGCCGAGCTCGACACCGACCGTGACGGCTACGCCGTCGAGTACGCCGACGGTGACTTCGACCCCGACGGCGACGGTCACCGGCACCGCCACGGGAACACCGACGACGACGGCGACAGCAACGATCACGGCAACGCCCACCATCACCCGCACGCCGACCGAAACGCCGCCGGTCGGCCCCGAGGACTGCTGCCAGTGCGACCTGCCTGCTTGCGGTGCGGCGGTCAGCGGAATCTGCGGCCTTTGCGAAGTCGTGCGCGACGCGAGTTGCGCGCCGTCGGGATTCTGCGTGACGCGAACGCCCACCGCGACGCCGACGCCATCAGCGACAGCGACCGGAACGGTCACGCCGACGCCCACGATCGCCTGCACCTGTCCCGGCGACGCCAACCGCAACGAATTCGTCAACTTTGCCGACTTCGGCTCGGTGGCGGCGAACTTCGGTTCCAGCCCGGATCCTCAGACCGGCATCGGAGACGCCGACTGCAACGGTTTCGTGAACTTCGGCGACTTCGGACCTATCGCGGCGAACTTCGGACAGTCCTGTCCGCTGCGGTAGCGCTCGTCGTGTTGGCTCTCGACCAGAGGGGGCTACCGCCAGGCCCTCGACGAGAGCATTGCCGGCCGCACTCGTCTATCTTGTCAGCATGTCGATCATCGAGCCCTTGCGGACGATTTGGCTCGACGTACGAGGACGAGATGGGGGATCCACTCCCGTGTCGACAGTCGTCTGGCGGAGATGCAGCTGCGGATTCCCTGGGAGGAGCTCCTGAAGCGGTATCGGTTGGTGGAGGTGGGGGGCGAGCCGATGCGGGTGCGATCGAACTTCGTCAAGGGCTTCCACCGGCTGCCGGTGCGGCTGCACACGCACGGATGGCGCATGGATTGTGTGCGCACAGGTCATGCGTTAACGGATTGGCATGAACTTGACCTTGTCGATTGACGAGAAGGTCGCGGCAAAGGCGCGATCCGTTGCGCGGCGAATGGGTACCAGCCTAAATCAGCTTGTGCGCGACTATCTCGCTGGCCTGGCTGCCGAGGGCGACGTCGAGGCGGAGATCGACGAGTTGCGCCGCTTGAGTCTCGAGGCGTCCGGAGCCCAGCAGGGCTGGCGCTTCGATCGCAACGAGTTGCATGAGCGCTCGTAGCTTTCTCGACACCAACGTCCTCGTCTACACCGAGGCCGACAGCGATCCCGGCAAGCGTGATGCTGCCCTGACCCTGGTGGGCGAGTGCCGGAGGTCCCGCACGTGAGTGGTGTCGACCCATGTGCTGCAAGAGTAGTTCGTTGCCGCGACACGGAAGCTAAGCGTCCCGATCGTAACGGCGCGGCGCAAGGTCGAGTTATTCTCCGGACTCGATGTTGTACCGATCTCGGTCGACGAAATCCTCGAGGCCATCGACCTGCAGCGACCAAACGCTCTCTCGTTCTGGGACGCTTTGATCGTGCGCGCTGCCCTTGCCGGCGGCTGCACCACGCTCTACAGCGAAGACATGCAGCATGGTTTCCGCATCAGCGGGCTCGAGGTGCGCAACCCATTCTCCGCCGATAGCCCCTGATCCCCGGGGATCGAGTCCATTGCCCTGGACAGGCGTCGAATCAACATTCACCATTCGCCATGGAACGTTCGCGGCGCGACGGCGCCGCGTCGGCCGGGGTGGTGAAACTGGCAGACACAAGGGACTTAAAATCCCTTGCTCTTCGGAGCGTGCGGGTTCGAGCCCCGCCCCCGGCATTCCCCCAGCCGCCCGCTCGAGCCCCTGCGCGAACCCCGGCAGCTGGGTGGACGCAGCAGGCAATGGGCCGCAGGCTGGAGCGAACGGCTCGATGGCCGAAAGGTGCGCGAGGCCCGATATCGATCGCGATGCCGGGGACAGGCGTGGCGCACCGTCGCGCCGCTCGGAAGCGGATTCAGTTGGCCGACGATCTCGACGTGCACGCGGCAGCCCTGACTCATCTGGAGCGATTGTTGCTGATCGCTTTCCAGGGAGCCGGTTCGACCAATGAGCCACTTCAGGGATTCCTTGAGGCGCAATGGGCCGGCTCGAAGAGGGAGGTGTCGGTTCGATGACACGCTGCAACGGTGGGTCGCGCTGGCCAAGGCAATGCGCAAGCCCTCGGATTGGCGCGCTGGTTCTTGCGGTCGCGCTCTGCATGTGTGCCAGCGGACCAGTGAGGGCCCAATGCGTCGGCGATGCCAACAACAACGGATTCGTCAACTTTGCCGACTACGGGGCGGTCGCCCAGAATTTCGGCTCGTCGTGCGTTGGTACTCCCTATTGTGGCAATGGCGTGGCCGACGTCGGCGAGCCCGCACGTGCGCCCGGCCGCCGCGCGGGAGCGCGCCGTCGGTGCGCCTCGCGCGTTCGCGCGCCGCGACCGGCGTGCGTGTCGGCGCCGCGAGTTGATGGCAGTTGCGATTGTCGAGCCGCAATTCAATCGCTCATCGCATTGTTTTTTTTGGAGTTTCACT
>CALJUJ010000532.1 GCA_937975525.1 uncultured bacterium | reverse complement strand
ATGGCTGCAGATCGACTCGTCGTGGTTCGTCCCCGCGCTCGCGGGCGACGTGCGTTCCTCGACCAGCGTGTTCCAGGCGCCACAATCGCTGCAGCGGCCGAGCCACCGGGCGCTGCGGGCACCACAGTCCTGACAGACGAACTCCGATCGCGCGCGCGCCATGGCTCCGATCTAGCAGGAAGCCTGGTTTGTGTGCAGCCTCGCCGGGCTGGCATACCGACCCTGGGCGACCATGGAGCTGCGGACGATCGACGCCAGCGAGCGCGAGAGCGTGCTCGACCTGCTCGGGGAATGGGAAGGCGAAAGCCGGGCGCACTTCGCGCGCTACTTCGCCCACGACCCCACCTATCGCGACGACCTGTGCTTCGTCGCCGTCGACGACCACCGAGTCGTCAGTACCCTGCAGGTCTTCCGCAAGCGTGTCCGCTTCGGTGCGGCGACGGTCGACGTCGCCGGCGTCGGCAACGTCTTCACCGCGGCGACGCACCGCGAACGCGGCCTGTCGACGGCACTCCTCGAGCGAGCCCTCGCGGAGATGCCCCGGCGCGGCTTCGCGCTGAGCCTGCTGTTCGCGACCCGCATCCTCTTCTACGCCCGCCTCGGTTGGGAGCCGGTCGTGCGCTCGTGGTCGCTGGTTCGCGCAGCCAGCCCGTCGCCGTGCAGCAACGTTTCGATCACGCGCTTCACGCCGGCCGACCTGCCTGCCGTCGCTGCGATCTACGACCGCTACTGCGCCTCTCTCACCGGCACCACCGTGCGCTCGGCGAAGGATTGGACGGGACACCTACGTACCGCTGGCCAGCTAGACGAAGACATCCTCGTGGCGCACCATGCCGGACGGATCGTCGCCTACGCCCGCGCCACGCGCCTTTACGATCTCGATGTCATCACCGAGCACGGTTGCGTGGAGGGCGGCGACGACGCGGTCGCGATGATCATCGCCAGCCGAGTCGCCGAGCTGGGTGGCTCCGGTCTCGTGGCGCAGCTCACGATCGCGCCACGCGTCGCCGCCGCCCTGGCGGCGGCAGGGTGCGTCTGTGAATCGTTGGATGATTCCTTCTGGATGTGGCGCGTGGTCGACGCCCCGGCGCTCGCTGCGCAACTCGGCGTCTCGGAGAACGAGGTGCTGCGGCCCGGTTTCCTGGCGCGGCTGCTGCCAGCGGCCGCGTCGGTCTACTGGATCTCGGACCGATTCTGACGGCTCACTCGCCTTCGCGAAGCTGCTGCTTCCAATCGAGCACGCGCGCCTTGGCGGCCCAGGCCTCCGCCTCGGGCACGTTGCCGGCGCGCTGGTAGATGCGCGACAGGTTCGTGTAGGCGAGCTGCACTTCGGGCGTGAGCTCGACGACCTTGTGCGCGGCCTCGATGGCCTCGTCCCAGCGTTCCAGGTCGGCGAGAGCCATCGACAGCCCTTCCCAGCCGTCGGCGAAACCCGCATCGAGGGCGAGCGCTTCGCGGTACTTCGTGACGGCGGCCTCGGGTTCGCCTGCGGCGATGTGGTCGACCGCGGCGTCGTACAACTCGTCGGTGCTGGGCATGCGCGCAGGCTAGCGAACGTTCGCGGGCCTCTCAATGCGCGTCGGCGGCGAGCGGCTCGCTGCGTTGTTCGCGACGCCGCCCGTTGCTATGGACGAGGGTCCGCCGCAACGCGTGGCCTCGTCGATGTCGACCACTGCCGAATCCGCACCGCTGCGCCGACCCGACTCCGAAGTCGAGACGGCAATCGAGCAACTGTACAAGGAGCTGGCGCGCCACCGTCGCGACCAGCGGCCGCTCCAGGTGCAAGGCCTCCAAGGCGGCGCGCGCGCGTATTTCTTGTGGCGTTCCCAGCAGTTGCACCCGCGGCCCGGCCTCGTCGTCGCGGCCAGCCAGCGCGATGCCGAGATCCTGGCGGAGGACCTGCGCTTCTTCTTCGGCGAGTCGGAGACGACTGCGCCGCTCGCCCGCCGCGTCCATCTCTTCCCCGCTTGGGACGTGGTTCCCTTCGAGGACATGTCGCCGACTTCCGACGTCGTCGCCGCGCGCATCGAGGGGCTCTTCCACCTGCACCAGACCAAGCACCCGATCATCGTGACGACACCCGATGCGCTGCTGCAGCGCGTGCCGCCGCGTGACGAGTTCGCCGGCCGGCTGCACTACTTCGTCGAGGCGGAGGAGATCGACCTCGAGCGCGTCGCCGGCGATCTCGACGCCTGGGGCTATCGCCGTATGGGGTTGGTCGAGGACCGCGGCGAGTTCAGTGTGCGCGGTGGCATCCTCGACGTGTTCCCGCCGGCGCATGCGCAGCCGCTGCGCATCGAGCTGTTCGACACGCTGATCGAGTCGATCCGCGAGTTCGACCCGGTGACCCAGCGGTCCCTCGAGGCGATTCCGGAATTCTTGCTCTTGCCCAACCGCGAGTTCGACCTCACGGCGCAGACCGACCGCAGAAACGTGCGTGCGATCGAAGCGCGGTTGCTCGAGCTCGACGTCGCCCGCGACGAACGGAACCAGCTCGTCGACGCGCTCGCCAACGGGATCTCCTTCCCCGGGGTCGAGTTCTTTCTGCCCTTCTTTCACGGCGAATTGGCGACCCTGCTCGACCATGCGCCGGCGGACACGGTCCTCTGGGTCGACAATGCGGCGGACGTCGAGACCAACCTCGCCAAGGCCTGGGCGCAGGTGGAGCGTCGCGCCGCCGAGCGTGCCGCCGAGCACCGCTACTTTCCCGAGCCCGAGACCCTCTACCTTTCGGCGGCTGCCTGGCGCCAGCGCAGCCGCGACCTGCCGGCGGTGGAGCTCGAGCCGCTGGAGATGCTCGCTGCCCCCGGGGATCGCCCGGGGATCGTGGTACGCTCCTTCGCCACCAACGACCTCAAGATCGAGCAGGCGAGCACCGGCCATGCGGCCTCGTTCGCTCCGGTGGTCGACAAGGTCTCGCGCTGGTCGAAGGATCGCCACCAGGTGGTGTTGGTCGCATCCTCGGAGGCCCACGGGCAGCGGCTGCAACGGCTCTTCGCCAATCACGACGTCGAGCTGCCGCTGCATGCGGGAGCCCTGCCCAAGCTCCTGGCAGCGGGCGCGCGCGGGCCGCAGTTGTTCGTCGGTCACCTGGCGAACGGCTTCCGCGTGCCCGGCGATCGCCTGGTCGTCGCCACCGAGGCCGACATCTTCGGCGAAGCGCGCCAACGCCGCCGCGCGCGTCGGGTCGAGGTCAAGCAGCTGCTCAAGAACTTGAGCCAGCTGAAGCCCAACGACTTCGTCGTCCACATCGACCACGGCGTCGGCCGCTACCGCGGGCTCACGCATCTCAACGTCGCCGGCTCCGAAGGGGACTATCTGCATCTGGAATACGCGGGCGGCGACAAGCTCTACCTTCCCGTCGACCGCATCGGATTGGTGCAGAAGTACAGTGGCTCCGACGACGCGGCGCCCGCGCTCGACAAGCTGGGCGGCAATGCCTGGGAGCGGGTCAAGGCGAAGACGCGCGAGTCGATCTTGGCCATGGCCGGGGAGCTGCTGGAGATCTACGCCGCGCGCGAGGTCGAGAGCGGCAAGGCGATGAATCGCCCGGACGAGATCTTCGCCCAGTTCGAGGCGGCGTTCCCGTTCGAGGAGACGCCCGACCAACAGCGGGCGATCGACGAGGTCGTCGAAGACTTGCAGAAGGCGAAGCCGATGGATCGTCTGATCTGCGGCGACGTCGGCTACGGCAAGACCGAAGTCGCCGTTCGCGCCGGGTTTCTCGCGGCCTTGTCGGGCAGGCAGGCCGCCGTGCTCGTGCCGACGACCGTGCTCGCGCAGCAGCACTACAACACCTTCCGCAGCCGGCTGGAGGGCTATCCCGTGCGCGTCGCCCAGCTGTCGCGCTTCCTCGGCAAGCAGGACGTCAAGCAGGCGATCGCGGACTTGCAGGACGGCAAGATCGACATCGTCGTCGGTACCCACCGCCTGTTGCAGAAGGACGTCGTCTTCCGCGATCTCGGCTTGCTGGTCGTCGACGAGGAACACCGGTTCGGCGTCCGGCACAAGGAGCGGATCAAGCAGCTGCGCTCGACGGTGCACTGCCTCACGCTGACCGCGACGCCGATACCGCGGACCCTGCAAATGTCGTTGCTCGGCATCCGCGACCTCAGCGTCATCGAGACACCGCCGATCGACCGTCTCGCGGTGCGAACCTACGTCACCCGGCGCGACGAGGGGGTGATGCGCGAGGCGATACTGCGCGAGCTCGAGCGCGACGGTCAGGCGTTCTTCGTCTACAACCGCGTCGAGACGATCGAGATCATGGCGCAGCGCCTGCGTGAGATCGTGCCCGAAGCGCGCATCGCCGTCGCCCACGGGCAGATGGCGGA
>CALJUJ010000531.1 GCA_937975525.1 uncultured bacterium | reverse complement strand
CTGCCTCGCGGATCATCCCGACATCGACGAAGCGGCCGTCATCGGCGTTCCCGACGTCGAGCTCGGGCAGCGGGTCAAGGCGATCGTCCGTCCGCGCCCGGGCGCCGAGCTCGAGGCCGCCGATGTGCAGCGGCACGTCGCCGCCCATCTGGCGTCGTTCAAGGTGCCCGAGATGGTCGAGTTCACCGCCGCGCCGTTGCCGCGCAACCCCGCCGGGAAGCTGCTGAAGAACGAGCTGCGCGGCACCGGCGCCACGGTCTTTGCGACCGAGAGCGCCGAGACGGGCGCAGGATGAGTGCGCTCGACCCCGAGGCGCTGCTCGCCTTCTGGTTCGAGACGCCGGGCAGTGACCGGTCCGCGGTATGGTTCGGTAGCGACCGCAGCTTCGATCACGCATGTCGGGCTCGCTTCGCCGACGCGCTGCAGGCGCTCGGACGGGGAGATCTCAACCACTGGCTCGATTCGATCCGCGGGACGCTCGCCTTCGTGGTGCTCGCCGATCAGATCGCCCGCAACGTCAACCGCGGCAGCGCCGATGCGTTCGCCCACGACCCCGTCGCCCGCGTCGTCGCGAAGCATGCGATCCGCGACGGTCGCGATGCGGAGCTCGAGCCGTTCGAGCGGGCGTTTCTCTACCTTCCCCTACAGCACTCGGAAGCCCTCGAAGACCAAGACACGAGCGTGACGTTGTTTCGGAACCTCGCCGCAGTCTTCCCCGAGCATCTACGCGAGCGCGCTCTCGCCTTCGTCGACTTCGCCGAGCAGCACCGTGACATCATCGTTCGTTTCGGCCGCTTTCCACATCGCAACGCCGCCCTCGGAAGGCTTTCCACCGAAGACGAGCTCGCTTATCTCGAAAGCGACGGAGCCCGCTTCGGGCAGTGATCGCCCATCCACCCCGACCGCGAGAGACGACCATGCCGCCCTACGTACACGTCACCGAACCCCACCCCCACGTCGCCGTGATCACCCTCGATCGCCCGGAACGCATGAACGCGATGTCCTTCGACACGGTCGGGCCGCTCTACGCGGCGATCGCCGACGTCGCCGCGCGCAACCACGTCTGGGCGGTGATCCTCCGCGGTGCGGGCGACGCGTTCTGCGCCGGCCTCGATCTGCAGGATCATGGTGTTCCTCCCGGCGTCGACGGCCTGCCGATGTCGCGCATCGCGATTCGTGCGATGTCGTACATGTCGGACCTCGTCCCTGCGCTACGCGCGATGCCGCAGCCGGTGATCGCGGCCATCCACGGTCCGGCCTACGGCGGGGGCATGTGTCTCGCCCTCGGAGCGGACATCCGCATCGCCGGCCGTTCGGCGCGTTTTCGCGGCGCCGGCATCAACAACGGCCTCACCGGGACCGAGCTCGGCGTCAGCTTCCTGCTGCCTCGACTGATCGGCGCCGCGCGCTCGAACGAGATCATCCTCAGCGGGCGCGAGGTCGATGCGAGCGAGGCGGAGCGCATCGGCCTGGTGTCGCAGGTCGTGCCCGACGACGACCTGCTGCCCGCCGCCACGGCGCTGGCCGAGCAGATCTGCGGCTACAGCCCGCACGGTGTCGCGATGACGAAGCAAGTGCTTTGGGACAATCTGGAAACCCCGAGCCTGCGCGCCGCGATCGACCTCGAGAATCGCAACCAGCTCTTGGTGCGCCTGACGACCGAGAACCTGGCCGAAGCGATTCGTGCCCGCAAGGAAGGCCGCAAGCCGCGCTACGAGGATTGACCACGCACGGCACGGCACGCTCGGGAATCGGTCAACTGAAGCCGAGTGCCAGGATCTTCTCGATCGTCACGCCGAACGACGGAACCATGCCGTCGGACACGGCCATGAAGAAGCCGATCCCCATCCAGTCGTTCTGAAACAACCCGGGATAGAGGTTGGTGCGGACCAGGTAGTCGTTGGTGCCGTTGAAGATGACCGAGGCCAGCAAGCGGTCGTCCGCGTCCCAGAAGACCCCTCCCGAAGCGCGAATCTTCTTGAACTCGTCGGCGAAGCTGTCGCCCTCGCGCAGTGGATCACGGGCGGCGAGGCCCGCGCCGATCGAGAGCTCGGTCGCGTCGGCTAGCTCGAGCGCAAGGCCGCCGAAATAGTGCAGACCGAAGTAGACGAACGGCCGTATTCCGTTGTTCCACAGTCAGGGCCTGAGAATGTAGTTGTTGCACGCGTAGCGGATATCGTCGCACACCATGTCGAAGAAACGCCAGCAGGAACACCACCACCAATGCTGAAGGCGGCGTAGGTTTCATCAGGCCCCCCAACAGCAGCACCACTATCAAGCTAGACCCTCTGCTAACGGGAGGTTCCCGTCAGGACTTCCAAAATGGCGACACCT
>CALJUJ010000530.1 GCA_937975525.1 uncultured bacterium | reverse complement strand
GCGACTTCGGACCGCCACATTTCGAGCAATTCATCAGCGCCTCCGATGGGGGGATGCTCTGGAGCTTAGTCGGCCGCATCCTCGGTGTCTACGCACGGAACGAGGTCGGCGGGGTCTCGGTCGGATCTCCGTTTGGGCAGAACGATGGGCCCCACCACCCACGCCATGGCTCGTCTCTGTAGCGCCCGCCGTCTCGGCGGGTGGCCAGTGCATGCCCCGCAGCCCCACCTTTCCGCCGGGGACGGTGGACGCTACAGCGCTGGGCAACCGCCTCTCACTCCATGGACCGTCCCGGCGAGTATCCGCCTACGGAAGTGGCGGACACCCGCCGAGCGCGGCGCTCACCGCGGTGATGATCTCGTCGACCGTCACCGCGCCGTCGGCGTCGGTATCGCCGGCGGCGCAGGCGCCGACGGAAGCCGAGCCGAGCCCGACGTTCACCAGCGTCACCACCTCGTCGACGGTGACCTCGCCCGAAGCGTCGCAGTCGCCGCCGCAACCCACCGGGCCGGACTGGCCGAGACAGATGCCGCCGCGACAATCACGACCGTCGGCGCAGGGCGCACCGGCGAACAGGCCGCCGCGACACACGCGGGCGAGGGCGCCACAGGCGCCACCGGGACAATGGGCATCCCGCAAACACCCGAAGCCGCGCTCTTCGCCGGCGTCGCACACGCGCGCCGTTGCGGTGCACGCGCCCTCCTGGTCGCAGGCGCGCAAGGGCTCGCAACAGGCGCCATCGCGCTCGCCGCCGCTGCACGTGCCGAGTTCGGGATCGCTCGCACAGGAAAGAGCACGGGTGCAGGCGCCCCCCGGGCACGGGCAGTCGAAGCGGTCGGCGCCCCCGCCGTCGCACACCGCTCCCGCCCGCACGCAGAAACCGCCGTCGCAATCCGAGTCGGCGGCACACGCCATACCGTCGGCGCGGCCGCCCGTGCATCGCTGCGGAAACGGCGTCGCCGCCAGCAGCCCGATGCTGGCGGCGACGATCACGGCCACGTACCACGGGAAGCGTGTTGCGCTCATCGCTGCCGGTTGTGCCGCGGCCACGCCGCATTTGCCAACGGAAAGCACCGCCGCGACGGAAGTAGGCGAATTGTCAGCCCGCGCCAATTCCGGTACCCAACGTAGATGAACTGCGACCACCAAGGAGGAACGTGATGGCCGCCACCCCGTCAACCATGGTGCCTCTCGGCACCCCCGCCCCCGACTTCCGACTACCCGACACCAACGGCAAGGTCGTTCGCCGCGACGAGTTCAAGAATGCCCCGGGCCTGTTGGTCATGTTCATCTGCAATCACTGTCCGTTCGTGAAGCATGTCCGCAAGGGCCTTGCCAAGTTCGGGCGCGACTACGCGGCACGCGGTCTCGCCATCGTCGCGATCAACGCCAACGACGCGAGCAAGTACCCCGACGACAGCCCGGAGAAGATGAAGGAAGAGGCGCTCGACGCCGGCTACAACTTCCCGTACCTGCACGACGCGACGCAGGAGATCGCGAGGGCGTTCGACGCCGCTTGTACCCCGGACTTCTTTCTCTACGATTCCAACATGAAGCTCGTGTACCGCGGGCAGTTCGACGACAGCCGCCCGAGCAACGACCGGCCGGTGACCGGCGCCGATTTGCGCGCCGCCGCCGATGCGCTGCTCGAAGGGCGCCCGGTCCCGAGCGAGCAGACACCGAGCATCGGCTGCAACATCAAGTGGATCGAGTCCTGAGCGCAGGGAGGCGAACATGATCGAAGAGGGCAAGGCCGCACCGGCCTTCACACTGCAGGATGCCGACGGCAACAAGGTCAGCCTGAAGGACTTCCGGGGCAAGAACGTCGTCGTTTAGTTCTACCCCAAGGACGACACAAGCGGTTGCAGGAAGGAGGACTGTGGCTTTCGCGACCATTGGAAGGAGATCCAGAAGCTGGGCACCGTCGTGCTGGGCATCTCCGCCGACGGCGCCGAGTCGCATCGCAAGTTCCGCGACAAGTACGAGTTGCCGTTCCCCCTGTTGTCGGATCCCGACCGCAAGGTCATGGAGAAGTACGGCGCCTACGGCGAGAAGATGATGTACGGCAAGAAGACCGTCGGCGTCATCCGCTCGACCGTGATCGTCGGCCCCGACGGCAAGGTCGCCAAGCACTGGAAGAAGGTCGCCAAGGCGGAGACCCACCCCGAGAAAGTGCTCGAAGTCCTGCGCGCGGCGTAGGCCGCGCCGCGCCTCACTCGTCGGGGAGGAAGGGCGCGAACAGCGACACCAGGTTCGGCCCGCGGCGCAACGTGTGGCCTCCGTCGACGCCGAGGCACTGGCCGGTGATCCAGCTGGCGTCGTCGCTCAACAGGAAGGCGACGATCGCGGCGACGTCGTCCGGCCGGCCGACGCGAGCGATCGGCATGCAGCGCAGGTAGTCGGCGGTGGCCTCCTCGCTGCCGGTGAGCGGCACGGCGAGATCGGTGTCGACGATACCGGGCATGACGGCGTTGACGCGGATCGAATGCGCCCCGAGGTCGTCGGCGGCGCAGCGGGTCAACATGTTCACCGCCGCCTTCGAAGCGCAGTAGGCGGTCATCGAGCGGTGCGTCAAGGCGCCGGCGATCGAGCTGATGTTGACGATACTGCCGCCGCCCGCGGCCTTCATGGCCCGGGCCTCGCATTGCATGGAGCGGAAGACGCCGGTCAGGTTGGTGTCGATCGTCTGCCGGAAGTCAGCCGTGGTCGCATTGAGGACGGTGCCGATGGAGCCCATGCCCGCGGAGTTGACGGCGTAGTCGAGGCGGCCGAAGCGATCGACGGTTGCGGCGACCGCGGCTTCGACGGCGCTGTCGTCGGTGACGTCGGCGCGCACCCAGGCGGCGGCGTCGCCGAGCTCGCGCACGGCCTGTTCGAGGACCTCTTCGCGGCGCCCGCAGACCATGACGTGGGCACCGCCGTCGACGAGGCGTTGGGCGCAGGCGCGGCCGATGCCGGTACCTCCTCCGGTGACGAATCCGACTCTTCCGCGAAACGGCAGCATGGCGACCTCCTGTGGGCTCGGGGTGGTGTGTCGGCTTGATTGGCACAAGAGGAACAGGGGGGACAGCCCCCTGGCCGGGGGTTGACCCAAGTCCCGCCGGGGAGTAGCGTACGAACAAACGTTTGTTTGGCAACCCTCCGATCGGAGCACGCAATGACCGCCTACGCCTACGAACGACTCTCCGCCCAGGACCGCTCGTTCCTCGTCTTCGAGGGCCCCAACACCCACATGCACATCGGCGGCACCACCCTGTTCGACGTCGGCCCCCTGCGCCGCCCCGGCGGCGGCGTCGACATCGAACGCATCCGCCGCTACGTCGCCGCCCGCCTCCACGCCATCCCCCGCTACCGGCAACGACTGCACTCCATCCCCGTCGAAAATGTGCCCGCCTGGGTCGACGACGAACACCTCAACCTGGAGTACCACGTCCGCCATACCGCCCTGCCCCGGCCCGGCGACGACGCCCAGCTCAAGGCACTGTCGGCACGCGTGATGTCGCAGAAGCTCGACCGCAGCAAGCCGCTGTGGGAGCTGTGGATCGTCGAAGGCCTGCGCGACGATCGCTTCGCCATGATCCGCAAGACCCCCCACATCGGCGTCGACGGCGTCTCGGGCGTCGACCTCGTCGGCGCCCTGCTGCGGCCGACCCC
>CALJUJ010000529.1 GCA_937975525.1 uncultured bacterium | reverse complement strand
GTCGCCATGGCCGCACTGGCCGGGATGCTGAAGGAGAAGGGGTACCGCGTCACGGGTTCCGACGAGGGCGTCTACCCGCCGATGAGCACGTTGCTCGAGGGCCTCGGTATCACCCTCTGCGAGGGCTACGGTGGCGCGAACCTCGACGACGCCCCTGACCTCGTCGTCGTCGGCAACAAGGTCTCGCGCAACAACCCCGAAGTCGAGGCGATGCTCGACCGCAACCTGCCCTTCGTCTCGCTGCCGCAGGCCCTCGCCGAGCTCTTCCTCGCCGACCGCGAGCCGCTGGTCGTCGCCGGCACGCACGGCAAGACCACGTCGACGGCGATGCTCGCATGGGTGCTCGAAACGGCAGGCCTCGATCCGAGCGTTCTCGTCGGCGGCCATGCGCTCGACTTCGGCGGCAACTACAAGCTCGGGAGCGGCCGCCACTTCGTGCTCGAGGGCGACGAGTACGACACGGCCTTCTTCGACAAGGGCCCGAAGTTTCTCCACTACCGTCCCCGGGCGGTGCTGTTGAACGCGGTCGAGTTCGACCACGCGGACATCTACCGTGACCTCGACCACGTGAAGCAATCGTTTCGGTCGCTGGCGCGCATCCTGCCTGCGGGCGCACCGGCGGTCGTCGCCGCCGACTTCCCGCACGCGATCGATGTCTTCGCGGACGTGAAGACGACGACCTTCGGTCTCGTCGACGGCGCCGAATGGCGCGCCGTCGGCATGCACGACACCGGCGCGGAGTAGGTATTCGCCATCGAGCACGAAGGTCGCAAAGTCGCGGAAGCGCGCCTCCCCTCACCCGGCGCCATCAACGTGCGCAACGCGCTCGGCGTCTACGTCCTCGCCCGCGCCATCGGGGTCGATGCGGCGGCGATCCTCGAAGGCCTACGTACGTTTCGCGGCGTCGCGCGGCGCCAACAGCCCTTGGGGGAACCCGGCGGCGTGACCGTGATCGACGACTTCGCCCATCATCCGACGGCGGTCGCGGGCGCGATCGCCGCATTGCGCGGGCGCTACCCCGACCGTCGTCTGTGGGCCGTGTTCGAGCCGCGGTCGAACACGAGCCGCCGCAAGGTGTTCCAGCGCGAGTACGTCGAAGCGTTCGCCGCTGCCGACGCGGTGATCATCGGCGGCGTGTTGCGCAAGGGCAGTGACGCCGTCGCCGACGACGACCTGTTCTCACCGGAGCAGCTCGCCGCGGACCTCACCCGACGCGGGCAGCATGCGCTCGCCCTCGCCGACGCCGACGCGATCGCCGTGCACCTCGCCCGCGACAGCCGGCCGGGGGACGTCGTCCTGCTGATGTCGAACGGAAGCTTCGGCGGTCTCGCGGGGAAGCTGCTGCGGACGTTGGACGAAAAGCGAGGGTGACCCAGCCGGCCACATTCATTCGTAGATGGCACGATACTCGACGTAGTTGCCGATCACCTTCTTCACGTAGTCGCGCGTCTCGCGGTAGCTGATCGACTCGACGAACTCGTCGGCGTCGGCGTTCGGCCAGCGCTGCCGCCACTTCTCGACGGCATCCTCGCCGCCGTTGTACGCGGCGAGCGCGCGGAAGGGGTCGCCGCGGTAGAGGTCGAGCAGCTGCCCGAGGTAGGCGACGCCCAGCGCGACGTTGTGGCGCGGGTCGGTGAGCCGGCTGGGATCTCCCGCGGCCGCGCCCTGCTCGGCTGCAACCCGGCGTGCCGTCGAAGGCAGCAGTTGGAGAAGACCGAAGGCGTCGGCGGGCGAACGCGCTTCGGGATCGAAGAGACTTTCCTGGCGCATGAGGGCGAGGACGAGCAGGGGATCGACCTGGCGCGCGTGTGCCGCATCGCGCACCGTCTCCCAGTAGGCGAGCGGGTACAACGTCCGCCGCCGCTCCGCCGAGCTCAGGCCCGCCGCCGACCCGAGCCGCGCCATCAGGCGCAGGGCCTCGTCGTAGCGGCCGATCGCGCGGTAGGCGGTGAACAGGAAGCGCCGCACCTCCACATTGCTGCGCGCGGCGCGCTCCACCGCAGCCAGCTCGGCGTAGGCGAGGCGCCCGAGGCCAGCGCCCTCGAGCTCGACGAAGCGATTCCAGTGGAAGGCATCGATCCCGGACGGCGGCCGGCCGGCTCGCACGGGCTGCCGCACGGTCGTAGCGGGTGCCAAGCGACGCACACCGAAGCCGGGCAGCGCCCCGCTCTCGATCTCCCCGAGTCGCCGCGCCGCCCACATGCCGTAGTAGCTGCGCTTCTTGGCAATCGCGGCGAACAACACGCGAGCGCGATCGAGGCGACCGAGGCGCTGATGGCAACGTGCGCGCCAATACATCGCTGCGTCGCGCTCGCGCCCCTCCGTGCGTTCGACGATGTCGGCGAACGCCTTGGCGGCCTCCCACGGATCGCCGCGGCGGTATTCGGCCCAGGCGAGACGCCATCGCGACTCCTGCGCCAGCCGATGCCCGGGTGCGGCGCGGATCAGCGCCACGTAGGCCTCGCGCGCCTCGGCGAAGCGGCCGGCGCTCTCGTGGATGCGAGCCGTCGCGTAGCGAGCATCGAAGGTACGGCGGCCGCGCGGATAGCGCTCGCGGTAGCGCGTGAACGCGCGCAAGGCGGCGGCGTCGCGATCGCGGTTCCACAACTTGGCGGCGAGACGATACAGCGACTCGGCCGCCTCCGCATCACGCGGGTCCTCCTCGACGACGGCCCACAGCGCGGCGAACGCGCGGTCGTCCTGGTCGAGCGCGAAGTGGGCATCGGCTTCGACGCGCAGTGCCTCGGCGCGCAGCTCGGGACTGCCCACCGCCACCTGCTTCGCCGCGAACAGCGCAGCGTTCGGATCGCCCTCCTCGAGCAGGAGCTCGGCCTCTTCGAGCGCGCCTCGGCCCGACGGAGCCAGCGTCGGGTCCTGCGCACGCAGGGTGGCGATGTACTCCTTGGCGATGCGGCTGATCTCCACGTCGGCCGCATCCCGACGCACGGCCACGAAGGCGGTGTGCGCATCGGCCGCATCGCTCGTGCGGAAGCGCAGCTTCGCGAGCTCGAGCCGCGCAGCGTCCCCGTGGCGCTCATCGTCCAGGTAGATGGCGCGTTCGAAGAAGCGCTTCGCACGGAGGTGGTCGCCCGCGGCGGCCGCGAGGCGCCCGAGCTCCAACGCAGCCTCCCCGGCGTGCACGCTCTTCGGCATGTACGTGAGCAATGCTGCGTAGGCCTTGTTCGCCGCATCCGCGTCCTGCGTGCGCAGATGAATGCGGCCGAGAAAGCGGAGATGGTAGTCGCCGAGATCGGGGTAGGACTCGCGCAGACGCGCGAACGAGGCCGCAGCGGTCGCGTCGTCGCCGCGTTCGTAGGCGGCTACCGCTGCCGCGAAGGAGCGACGATGCTCATCCGGCGAGCCGTCGCTGGCGAACGCGACGTGCGCCTGCAGCACTACACCGACGGCGAGCAACCAGGGAACACGTGAGAAACGCATGAACGGGGATCACTCCTGTCTCCTCTCGCAGCTAGCACATGGAGGCAACCGCTTCATCCACCTTGACTCAAGGCCGCGCCTGCGGCGTTACTCGGTCGCGAGGCGAGCATGCGTATTCCCATCGTCCTGGCATCGGCGTCGCCGCGGCGGCGCGAGCTCTTCGCCCGCCTGCGGGTTCCGTTCGAGGTCTGTCCGAGCGACGTCGACGAACGACCGTGGGCGCGAGAGACCCCGGAAGCTCTCGTGCGCCGCCTCGCCTGCGCCAAGGCGAGCAAGGCGTTCGCCCACAAGCGTGCGTCCGTGGTGCTCGCCGCCGACACCATCGTCGCCGTCGGCGACGACATCCTCGGCAAGCCTGCGGGCGAGGACGAGGCGCGGCGCATGCTGCGGCGACTGTCCGGCCGCGCCCACCGCGTCCTGACCGGCTACTGCATCATGGGGCCGGGCGGGCAACGGGTAGACGACGTCGTCCGCAGCGACGTGTGTTTTCGCGAGCTCGACGACGGCGAGATCGACGCGTACCTGGCGACCGGTGAGCCGTTCGACAAAGCGGGCGCCTATGCGATCCAGGGCGGGGCCGCCGACTTCGTGTCCGAGTTGCGCGGCTCCTACGACAACGTCGTCGGCCTGCCGTTGGATCAGGTCGCGGCAGCGCTCGAGCGCTTCGTGCGGTTGCCGGAGCGCGATGGAGCGCCCCTCGCATGAGCACGATCGCCGAGCGCTGGCAGCGCATCTGCGAGACGGTCGGCGCTGCCGCGCAGCGTTCTGGTCGCACCGCCGAGGCGGTTCGCGTGATCGCTGCCGCCAAGACCAAGAGCATCGAGGTGCTGGAGGAAGCGATGGCGGCGGGCATCACCGACTTCGGCGAGAACTACGTACAGGAGGCGGAAGCCAAGATCGCCGCCATCGGCCCGCGGGCGCGGTGGCACATGATCGGCCATCTCCAACGCAACAAGGCCAAGCGAGCCGCGGAGCTCTTCGACGTGGTGCACACCGTGCACAGCGCGGCGTTGGGGCGGGCCCTCGACCGGCACGCTGCCGCGCGCGGCATCGTCCTTCCCGTTCTGATCGAGGTCAACATCGGCGGCGAAGCGAGCAAGGACGGCGTCGCACCGGAAGCGACGGCGAGGTTGGTCGACGACCTCGGCAGCTGCGCCGCCCTGTCGATCGCGGGCCTGATGGCCATACCACCGCCGGGGTCGGACGCCGAGTCGGCGACACCCTTCTTCCGGCGCACCCGCGACGTAGCCGAAAGAAACAGCGCGCCGGCTCCCGCCAGGGACCCG
>CALJUJ010000528.1 GCA_937975525.1 uncultured bacterium | reverse complement strand
CCGAGCCGGCCGAGCTCGCCGGCTTCGAGGAAGTGGGCACAACCGGATATCGCGTTGGGATCCGTAGCGAAGCAATTCTCGTTCGCCAGGATGTCCTCCTCGGGAATGCTCTCGAGGAAGCCGAGGCCGAACAGCGGCGGCGTCTGCCGTGTTTCGAACACATTGGCCGTCTCGTCGATCGGCGGGCGCGTGCCGCTCGTGTCGAACCGATGGGCCATCGTGCCTTGCGCAGGCGCGGTGAACACGCCGTCGTCGAGATGCCCGTGACGGGTGACGTCGACGTCGGCCGCGCCGCTACCGCCGATCGTCGGTAGCGAGTGGCAGGCACGGCAGGAGTCGCCGTTGAAACGCGGCCCGAGACCCGCGCCACGAGCGTGGTCACGATCGAACACCGCGCGTCCGCGTAGGAACAACTCCTCCTCCTGCGGCGTCAGGGCGAACTCCGGTCCACCCAGCTCGCCTACCGGAGGAATCGGCGCTCCAGGGGGCAGCAGTCCCGCGCTCGCTTGATCACGGCCGCCCAGAGATTCGAGGAATGCGATCACCTCGGCCTGGGCCTGCGGCGGAAGGTCGACGTACGCGTCGCGAACCTGTTCGGCTTCGCCGCCATGCATCCGAATCGCATCGTCGAGCGTGTCGGCACGGCCGTCGTGGAGATACGGCGCAACCGCGGCGACGCCCCACAGCGGCTGGGTGCGGAACTCCGACTCTGAGGCCAATCCCATGGTGATGCCGTCCGCCAGCTCCTCGCCCATGTCGTGCAGCAGCAAATCGGAGTAGAGCGGAATCGGGCCACGCGGACCTTCGAGCTCGGGCACGTGGCAACCCGCGCAGCCGATTTCCGCGAAGCGCACGCGGCCCGCTTCGCTCGCCGGCGTGGGCGCATCGGGGCGCGGCGCCGCGAGCAGCATCGAAAACGCTACCAGGTCGAACAAATCCTGCGCGGAGAGTTCGGGGTCGGGCGCGCCGTCTTCATCGAAGAACGGCTCGGACGGCGCGGCCACTTGTGTCTGCTGCACCGATCCGGGCGAGGTCCTGCGTGCCGCCGCCGCATCGACCGCGCTCGGCACCGGCAGACGGGCCTTCAGGTCGTCCGGCAACGGGTCGGTCGTAATGCCGAGATGGTTGAACAACGGTCCGCGAATGAACCCCTCGATCGAGACGGTCTGTGCCTTGCGACCGAAGCGGCCGACGAAGCCGCGATCGAAGTTGGCTCGGCCGCTGATCCCGTCCCCATCGGCATCGTCCTCGTCAACGTTGGCGAGAATCGCATCCTCGGCGAGCTCGGCGATCAATCCAGTACCGAAGAAGGCGATTGGGTTGCGCTTGGCCTCGAGATTGGTGCCGGGATCGGTCGGGCGGCGCCCCCCTTCGGCAAGCGTGAACTGCGGCTGCACGCCGTTGACGCCGAGGTCCACCGACGATCCGTCCCCGAGCACGGCGCGCACCAGCAGAAAGTCGCGATAGCGCGGTCCGGCGCCGCCGGTGACGGGCTTTTCGTGGCAACCGCCGCAGGACGTCAGGTTGAACTCGGGGCCGAGCCCATCGGCGTCGCTGAATTGACGTTGGGCGACGGCGAGTCCGCGTTCGAACGTCGCTCTTTCCTCCTCGGTCGCCGAAGGTCGCACGGCACCGAGCTCGGCGAAGATGCCGGCCGGATCGGATCCCGTTGCGGAGCCGGAATCGTCGTCGCCGCACCCCACGAGGACGATCGCGAGAGCCATGGCGAACTTGAAAGGCGCGAACCGCGCCGCTGCAAACCTATTCATCATCGGTGAGGCCTCGGTGAAGAACGACGCCACGCTCGGGAAACAAGAAGTTGGCTCCGAACGCGAGGATCTCTTCGTTCGTATCTCCAAACACGGCATGGAGGTCAAGCTCCGTGGGCACGTCCACGCGGTCGATGACTCCCAACGAGGCCGTGTCGATGCGAATGACCGTGCCATTGATGCCGACGGCATGCGCGACGTCGGGATGCCGCAGCCAAACCCCGTTGAGCCCGGGCAGCTGAGAGGCGGGGGCTCGGGACCAGCGCGTGCCGTCGTAGCGGGCGATATCTGCCGTTCCGCGCCCGCCGACACTCACGATGTTGTCGGCCGCCGTTCCCCCGATGCCGATCAGATCCTGGCTGATTCCAGCGCCGGTCTCGAGGAACTCGCTGCCGTTCCAGTTCAGAATCGCTCCATTCTGACCCACCATCCAGATGTCGTCGGCCGCCGCACCCCAGACTTTGAAAAAGGCGTGCACGCGCGGCCGTACCAGCGGCGGCACGTCGGCGAGCGCCCATTGGGAACCGTCGTACCGCATGACCAACGGTGGATCGGTGCGTGCGTTGTCGCCACCCACCGCCCAGACGTCGTCAGACGCCGTCGCCCACAAACCCCAGACGGGAAGCGTGGTGGGCGTCTCCTGCAATGCGAATTCGCGCCCGTTCCAGTGGATGACCGTGCCGTCGTTGCCACCGAAGAAGACATCGTCAGGGGCCGTACCGTGGACCCAGTTGAGCAGCGGTACGGCGAAGCCGTGTTCGATTTGCTCCCAGGTACCCGCGCGTCTGCGCATGATGCGGCCCTCGAACAGGCCACCGCCGACCACCGAGAGGGGGCCGTCGCCGGCCCCCCATCCACTCATCGCCCAGCCAAAGGACGATGCGTCCACCGCCACTTCCCAATCCTCGGGAAGGTCCTGCGGCGGCGGGCACCCATCGAGGGCGAGGTTGATCATCGTCACCAACTCGTCGACGCTCGCCTGGCCGTTGCCATCCGTATCGGCCGCCCGGCAGAGATCGATGGCCGCGGTCCCGAGCGCGATGTTCACCACCGTCACGATCTCGTCGACCGTGACGTTGCCGTCTCCACTGCAATCGCCCGGGCACGTTTGGGCGAGCGCCGGCGCAGCGAGAACGAGCACGGCGAAGATTCCCACCCTGCACATGAGGGCCTCGAGGGCGCTGCGCGCGACTACGCGTCCGTACCTCATCACTACGGATCTTTAGCCTCAGCCCCGCCTCATGCAACTCTCGGATGTCGTCCCGCCACGGCCTGACCCCGACCGCGTCAATCGTCCGCTGCTTCAGCGTCGGAGTCGCGGCGTCCGAAGAGCACGAACATCGCCACCGCGGCCGCTACGGATGCGTTGAGCGACTCGCTGTGTCCGCGCATCGGGATGCCGATCGCGAAGTCGAGTTGGCGTCCCAGCAGGGGCCGCATGCCGGCTTCACCCCCGACGACGAGAGCCGTCCGGCTCGGTGGCTCGAAATCGAACAAGTCCTGCTCGGCACGCGCGGCGAGGCCGGCAATCCAGTAGCCGGCCGCCTTCAGGGAATCGACGGCACGCACCAGGTTGGTGACCCGCGCTACCGGCAGCCAGGCGCTCGCGCCGGCGGCGGCCGTCTCGACGACGGGGGTTACGTCGACGCAGTGGTCCTTCGGCATGATCAGTCCGCCGGCACCCACCGCCTCGGCGCTCCGCATGATCGCGCCGAGGTTGTGAGGATCCTGAAGCTGATCGACGACGACCAGCAACCGCGATCGAGTCGCGAGGAGGTCGTCGATCGCGGCGTAGGGGAACGGCGAGCATGCGGCCACCAGGCCCTGGTGGCGCTTTCCGGGAGCGCGTGCGGCGATCTGGTCCGGCGCCGCCGCGTGCACGGCGATACCGGCCGCGCGTGCCCGCTCGACGAGCCGCCGGGCGGCGTCCGTCGTACGCGATTCACAGTAGAGCGTGTGGATGCGCTGCGGGCGTGCATCGATCCAGGCTTCGATCGCATGATGACCGTACAAGTAGACCGATTCTTCGCCACCCGGGGGCTCTCCCGAGCGCGCCGCCGGCCGATGGCGTCCGCGGCCTCGCCTCCGCACTTGCATGGCGCCATCGAATAGCCGCTCGCGGCCGCGAAGACCATCGGCGA
>CALJUJ010000527.1 GCA_937975525.1 uncultured bacterium | reverse complement strand
TGCCGAGGCGGGGATCAGGAGTGCTCGGGTCGCTGGTGCGCCGCGCGGCCGCGATCGTCCATCGTTGGACGGCCGGTCTCGATCCGAGCATTGCGGCGAAGGAGGTCCGGCGTCGCCGGGAGTTCTTCTACGACGCCTTCATGGCCCTGTCGTTCAACGAGATCGACGGCGACTACGCCGAGTTCGGTTGCTCCGGGGGAATGACGTTCGCCCACGCGTACCACGAAGCGGCCCGGCATCGGCACGGTGCGAGGCTCTGGGCCTTCGACTCCTTCCAGGGTCTGCCCCGCCCGGCGGGCGACGCGGACGCCCACCCGAAGTGGGTCGAAGCGACGATGGCCACGGCGCTCGATCAGTTTCATCGCGACTGCGCTCACCATGGGGTTCCGAGGGCCGCCTACGAGGTCGTCCCCGGATTCTATCGCGACAGCTTGGCGGCGATGGGACCTGCCGAGGAGCCGACCAACATTGCGCTCGCGTACGTCGATTGCGACCTGTACTCGAGTACGAAGGAGGTCCTGCGTTTCCTCATTCCTCGGCTCAAGCATGGAATGATCATCGCTTTCGACGACTACTTCTGCTGGTCGGCGAGCCAGGTGTCCGGCGAGCGCCTGGCGATGCTGGAGTCCTTCTCCGATGGCCGCTGGGAGCTGGTGCCTTACGTGCAGTTTGGCTGGCACGGCATGTCGTTCGTGGTCGAGGATCGGCGACTCACGGCGCACGTCGTGACGCGCGGCCGCGGGGCATCACCGGCCTGAGGGATGCCCCAGCTCGTGTCCGCAGGCGCGCCGTGCGTACCTGTGATCCCGGTGTCTTCGTCGGGTCGCATCTTTCGTATCGATCGGACGGCACTGTGGGCGTCGACGAACGTGCGTGGCTCGGGTAGGAGGCGATGGGCGGCGTCGAACCTGGAGTCGTAGGCCGGCATCGGAACCCGTGACATGCTGACTCGCACCAAGCGCCTGTTCCGACATTTACTCTTCCGAATGGGCTACGACTTGCACCGCGTCCGCGACGAGCCCTACCAACTCCTCCTGCCCGAGACGCGCCTCGAGCTTCGGTTCCGGCACGTGCTCGCGAGCTACCTGTATCACCAGAACCCGAGCGACTTCTTCTTCATCCAGGTCGGCGCCTTCGACGGTGTACGCTGCGATCCCATCCATGCGTTCGTGCAACGGCATCGCTGGTCGGGCGTCTTGTTGGAGCCCCGCGCGGAAGCCTTCGCGCGACTGGTCGAAACCTACCGTGGCCAGCCGCAGCTGCAGTTGTTGAACGCGGCCATCTCCGATCGTCCCGGGCGGCGCACGCTGTACTCCTTCGACACGCAGGACCTGCCGGACTGGAGCGAAGGGGTGGCGAGCTTCGACCGCGGGGTTCTGGCGAAGCACGAACACGAGGCCGGGATGCCCGTTCTCGGCTCGCGCATCCGCGAGGAAGAGGTCGAGTGTGTGACCTTCGAGCAGATCCTGGAGCCGTTGCATTGGCCCAAGGTCGATCTGCTCCAGGTGGACGCGGAAGGGTACGATGCGCACGTCGTCGACCTGGTCCCTTTCGAGCGGGGCAAGCCTGCCATCATCCACTTCGAGTGCAAGCACTTGTCGAAAGCGGAGC
This sequence comes from uncultured bacterium, assembly GCA_937975525.1. Taxonomy (GTDB): domain Bacteria; phylum Desulfobacterota; class Binatia; order HRBIN30; family HRBIN30; genus CALJUJ01. The sequence goes on along the minus strand of CALJUJ010000527.1, from coordinate 3,651 downwards.
TGCAAGCGTGCCTGGAGCGTTTGGCGAGTCTGGGCTACGTGTTCGCGCGCGATGGATTCGAGGACATGATCGCCTGCCTGGCGGTGATCGAAGCATGAAGACGAGTTGACATGGCGATCGGCCGCACGATCCTCGGCATGCTCACCCAGGCGCATCGGCGCGAGCACCGCGAAGCGATCTCGGAGACGTGGGCCGCACGCCTGCCGACGGGCTGGTCGCTCTATTTCCTCATCGGGCGCCCGGGGAGGGCGACCGAGCTGGTGGGCGACGTGCTCTATCTCGACATGGAGGAGGCATACGAGAACCTGCCTTTGAAGATACATCTCTTCATGCAGTACTGCGTCGAGAACGAGGCGTTCGACGGGCTTCTCAAGTGTGATGACGACGTCTACCTCGACATCGAGCTGCTCCGGTCCGTCATCGGGCGGAAACCGGCCTACGCAGGTCGCCGGTGTCCGCGTACCGACTGGTGGGGACGTTCGCTGTTCGATCCCACGTGGCACTTCGGCAAGTGCACGGACCCCGTGATCGATCGAACGCCCTACCAGGGTGCCGCCGACGGATACTACTGCGACGGCGGGGTCGGCTACTTCGTCGATCGCCGTTGCGCCGAGATCGTCGGCGATCCAGCGAATCGAGGTCATTTCGAACGGGAGCTCTACGAGGACAAGGCGGTCGGGGATCTCCTGCGCGAGCACGGAATCGTTGCCGACTTCCTGCCGGAGCGGTTGTACGAAACCCCGGCGAAGAATCGATGGCGACTCTTTCGCCGCAACGGACTACTGGCGGTCCATCCGCTGTCTCCGGAAGCGATACGCGAAGCGTGGCATCGCCAGAACGCCTCGTCCTGCCTCGCACGTCTCGGCTGGCGATCGCCGGCGTTTAGGGAATGATCACGGTTGTCCCGGTGACATGAGCGAACCGCAGGCTCGAGATACGGAGCGGACCGCGCAGGCGCGGCGCGCGTCGCGGCCGACCATTCGCGTCCTCCACGTTTGCTATCATCTGGAGTACGGCGGAGTGCAGGTGATGTTGACGCAGCTCCTCGAGCGGCTCGCGGCGACGGAGATCCAGTCCGACGTGCTCGCGCTCGACGATCCCGGCACGGCCCCGCCCGCGTATCTGCAGTCCTGCTTCGAGCGAGTCTGCGGTCGGCTGATCATCGGCCCGACGATCCGCGGTGCGTACACCTATCGGCGAAGGTTCGAAGCGCTAGCCAGGCAAGGAACCTACGACGTGGTCCATGCGAATGTCGACGAGCTGTGCGGCTATTTCCTCGCCTACGCGCGAGGTGCAGGCATATCGCACCGCATCGCGCACTCCCATCTCGATCAACGTATCGTCGAGAGGCGCCGAGGCCATTTCCGGCGGATGCACCGGCGCTACGAGAAGTGGCTGATCCACCGCAACGCGACGCTCGGTTTCGCATGCAGCGCCGATGCGGCAGCCAGCCTCTACGGCGAGTCGTGGCGCGCCGACCCGCGGTGGCAAGTGTTGCCGAACGGCATGGACGTCGCTGCGTTCGCCGCGCCCGCCGATGCGGCCTCGGTGCGGGCGGAGCTGGGAATCCCCGCCGACGCCTTCGTGGTCGGCCATGTCGGCAGCCACCTGCCCCAGAAAAACCCCCTGTTCCTGCTCGAGATCTTCCGCGCGGTCCTCGATCGGCGTGCCGATGCCCATCTGCTCCTGGTGGGCGACGGCCCCCTGCGCGGTGCCATCGAACAGCGGATCGAAGAGCTTCGACTGAACGGACGGGTCGTTCGCGCGGGCGTTCGTCCCCACGTGGCGCCGCTGGTGCGTGGAGCGATGGACGTGTTTCTCTTCCCCTCGACGCACGAGGGGCTGGGGAATGCGGTGATCGAGGCGCAGGCGGCGGGTCTTCCTTGCCTGCTGTCGGACCGAGTTCCCGCCGAGGCCATCGTCGTGCCTCGGTTGGTAAGCGTCGTGTCGTTGCAGCGGCCGCCGGAGAAGTGGGCGGAGGAGCTGCTGCGATTGCAATGTTCCAGCGCGTCCGTCGATCGATCGGAGGCGTCGGAACTGGTTCGCGCCGCAGGGCTCGACATCGAGGTGATGGCCGCGCGGTTGGCCGCGACCTACCGGTCGCTGGTGGGCGCCGGCAGCAGGTCCTGATTCGCAGCAGAAGGGATGGAGGAGTCTGCCGAAGATCGATCTCCGACCGGTGTCGCCGCCGCGCGGCGGGGGATCGACTATTCCATCGCGATCCGGACGTTGGGGCGCGGCGGGGAGAAGTATCGACGACTGCTGCAGAGCATCCGCGGCCTCGAAGACGAGCCGCGGGAGGTCATCGTCGTGCTGCCCGAGAGCTGCGACCCGCCGGAGGATCGCCTCGGGTACGAGACGTTCCTTCACTCGCCCAAGGGAATGGTCGAGCAGCGACTCGCGGGGATGGCGCACTGCCGGAGTCGATACCTGTTGATGCTGGACGACGACGTTGCCTTCGAGGGTGCGCTCGTCGCCAAGCTGTACGAGTCGCTGATCGCTCGCGGAGCAGCCATGGCCTTTCCGATCTGCGAGAAGCTGCTGTTCTGCAATCGGACGGAGCGGGTGCTCGCTGCGTTGACGCTCAGCGGCGTTCCGCGTTGGTCGCGCGACGACCACTACGTGAGGTTCCTGCGAACCGGAGGATTCAGCTACCCCACGTCGATCGAGTCGTTGGATCTGTACAGCGAGAGTGCGCCTGGGATGTGCGTCTTCGGCGACGTGGAGGTGTGCAGGCGGATCGATCTGCGCGAAGACGCCTGGGTCCAGTACCCCGACTACGAGCTGCGGGAAGATGCGGCGCTGATCTACAAGGGAATGCTCCGCGGTCATCGAACCGTCGGTAGAACGGACGTCGCGATCGAGCACCTCGACAACGCAGTCGGCGACAGGAGCAGAAGGTTGCAAGGACTCTTTGCGCTCGGGTGCAGTCAACTGAGCTTTTGGAAGCGCTACATCTACGACACCAAGCCCAACAACGTGCTGAACGTGCTGGGAATCACGTACTGGGTGGCCGCTACCTCCTTCGTTTGGTTCGTGGTGTCGCTGAAACACCGCAACTTCGAGGAGCTCCGCACCTTCCTGCGTGGCGTCGCACGCGGGGTGCGCGGCTGACGGCGCGTGCCCCCGCCGCGCGGGCTAGCCCCTGTCCGGGGTCGGTGCGGCAGAGCGGAGAGGCCGTCCGTCCGGCGCCCGCGCGATCATGGGCGCCAACGCCGCCGACATCGCCTCGGTCGTACGGTCGAGGTCGAACGCGTGGGCGACCTTGTCCCGCGTTCTCTTGGACAGCTCCAGGAGTCGGTGCGGATCGTCGAGGATGTCCTCTAGCGTCGCCGCGAGCTTGCCGACGTCGCCGGGCTCGACGAGCAGGCCGTCGACGCCATCTTCGATGAGCTCGGGGATGCCGTCGATTCGTGTCGACAGGCAGGGGACCCCTTTGGCCATGGCTTCGACGAGGGCCACGGGCAAGCCTTCGTGCAGGCTCGGCAACAAGAACAGGTGCGCCCGGTCGAGCATCGCGCGGACGACGTGATGACCGCAGCCACCATGGTAGCGGACGAGCTGCCGGAGTCCGAGCTGGTCGCGAAGCGCGAGCAGCTCGTCGCGGATCGGTCCATCCCCGACGACGTCGATGGAGAAATCCTGCCGGCG
>CALJUJ010000526.1 GCA_937975525.1 uncultured bacterium | reverse complement strand
CCTAAGACGGGAAGCGCGAACTCTCAGTACTTATATCCGTAGGAAGATAGACCGGCCGGCATGTCGGCCGGATCACGATGCTTCGGGACGAAGTGCGGCCACACCACCGACGGATCGGCGAAGCTTCCCGTCGCCAACCCGGCGAGCGCGGACTCGCCACATTCGATTCGAAAGATGATCAGGGGTGATTCCGGGTAGGCGCGGACGGACGAGCGCACGCCCTCCCGTTGCCCGTTCCACTCGACGCCGGAGTACGGACCGAAGAAATCTCGATCGTTCGCTTCGCGCAGGTCGGCGGCGCCATCGCCTGCGGAATTACTTGCGGCGGCTCCTGCTCCGCAACGCGCGGTGAGCGGCCCCAGCCAGTCCCGCTGGCCCCACGCGACCCGCCAGTCATTCTCCGCGGTGTGGCGCAGGGCGAGCCCATCGCCCGCACGCAACGTGGTCATCGATTCGGAACGCGGTCAGCGACCGTGCAAAGGCGACTCGATCGGCCGATCTTCGATGGTTTGGCAACCGTAGTCGGCCAATGCCGCGAGCGCGTCGCCATGGCAGGGAAGCGGGGCGCAGCTACAGCCGAGGGCCTTGCCTCGCAAGCTGCGGATGTCGCGTAGCAAACGCGGCTGTCGAATGACCCACTCGCGGTACTTGAACACGACCTGCTCGCGGTTGCCATCGACGCCGATGTGATAGGGATTCGCCCATTGCGAGGGGCGCCCGACGAAAACGTCGGCGGGCTCGCGGCGCACATGGACGACCCGAGTGCGCGGCTGCGCCTCGTGGCGAAGCACTCGCCCTGATTCGAACCAGGCACGATCGAACGCCCGGTTGTACTCGGCGTCCGTCCGCGACCACGCGATCGGCAGCCGGCCGCGGTCGAGCGATGCCTCGGCCTCGTGGGCACTGAAACGCAGCCCGGGGAAATACTCGATCGGGGGCTCGAGATTGCTCACGTAGGGGGTGTACGTGGGGTCGATGATCTTACCGTCGATCTCGCACCAGCCGTGCTCGATCACGATCGGGTGATGCCGGTTCACCACGACCCAGCCTTCGACGTAGATCCCCGTCGGCCCCAGCAGTCGCACCGAGCAGGCGGCGTTCGTCCAACAGCGCCGAAATCGCGCGCGCACATGGCGGGCGATTCGGTCCGATTCGGAAATATCGAGGCTCTTGGCGACCAGTGATTCAGAACGCATGCGGCTTCAGCAACGGCGCCCTCCCTGGCCGCCGCCCCCGGGCGCGGAACCTACCATGCCCCTTCGCCTTGGAAAACAGGAAATGCACCTAGGCTCGACGCCCACGGGTCAGCGCCAACAAGTCGAGAATCTCCTCGAGTTTTGCCGACTCGATGGTCCCGGCGTCGAGGATCGCCTGGCGGATCGAGACGTCCTCGCGGAGGGCCGTCTTGAAGATCTCGGAAGCTGCATCGTAGCCGACGATCGGCGCGATGGCGGTGACCAGCGCCGCCGTGCGCTCCGCCATTTGCAGGCAGCGCTCGTGGTTCGGCTGGATGCCGACGACGCACTTCTCCGCAAACACCCGCGCCCCGCTTCCTAGGATCTCGAGGCTTTCGAGCAGGTTGTCGGCAATGACCGGCATCATCACGTTGAGATCGAGACTACCGTTGAGGCCGCCGACGGTGATCGCGGCATCGTTCCCGATCACCTGGGCTGCGACCATGTTGATGGCCTCCGGGACGACGGGATTCACCTTGCCCGGCATGATGCTCGATCCCGGCTGGGTGGCCGGCAGCTCGATCTCGGACAAGCCGGTCCTCGGCCCCGATGCGAGCAACCGCAAGTCGTTGGCGATCTTGAAGAGCGCGGCGGCCACGGGCTGCAAGGCGCCCGAGAGCTCCAGGCACGCATCGCGGTTCTGCATCGCCTCGAAGGGGTTGACCGCGCAACGAAACAGATGGCCCGTGAGCGTCCGGAGCTCGGCGACCACCCGTGCGGCGAACTCGGGGTGCGCGTTGAGACCGGTGCCGGCAGCGGTCCCACCAATCGCGAGCTCGGCCAATCGAGGACGGGTGCCTTCGAGGCGCGCGATCCCCTGACGAACGACGGCAGCATAGCCCGAGAGCTCCTGACCGAGAGTGATGGGCACGGCGTCTTGCAGGTGCGTGCGCGCTGCCTTGACCACGGCGGCGGTATCCTCTGCACGCTCCTCGAACGCATTCGCGAGCTCGCGGAGCGCGGGCAGCGTCGTATGCTCGAGCGCGTCCATCGCGGCGACGTGCATCGCCGTCGGGAATACGTCGTTGGTGCTCTGGCAGGCGTTGACGTCGTCGTTCGGATGCACTCGGCCGTGGTCGCAGGGTCGACCACCGAGAAGCTCGATCGCGCGCGTGGCGAACACCTCGTTGGCTTTCATGGCGGTCGACGTCCCCGAACCGGTCTGGAGCACGTCGACGACGAAGTGCTCGTCCCAACGTCCCTCGGCGACCTCGAGCGCAGCGGCTTCGATCGCACGCGCCTTGTCTTGCGGCAGCACGTCGAGGGCGCCATTGGCGCGCGCCGCCGCCGCCTTCACCCGGCCGAGGGCCGCGAGGAAGCGGCGCGAGAAGCGCCGCGTCGAGATCGGGAAGTTCTCAACCGCACGAGCGGTGGAGGCTCCGTAGTAGGCTCCTGCAGGCACCTGCATCTCGCCCATGGAGTCCTTTTCCGTACGTGAGGCCATGGTGACACCTCTCGGGCCCAACCAGCTCGCCGCTGCCGAGCCGAATCAATCGTCGTAGCGCAAGAGCGAAAAAACCGACCGCGGGGCGAGCCGGTCGCGCCCCTTCAACTCGACCAACTCGATGAGAAACGCGCAAGCGACCGTTTCGCCACCGAGGCGTTCGACGAGGGCCCCAGCGGCATCCGCCGTGCCGCCCGTCGCCAGCAGGTCGTCGACGATCAGCACGCGACACGGATGCCCGAAGGCATCCTGGTGGATCTCGAGCGAGTCCTGCCCGTACTCGAGCGCATACTCCGCGGAGAACGTCTGGTGCGGAAGCTTGCCCGGCTTGCGCACGATCGAAAGCCCGCAGCCGAGGGCGTACGCCACCGCCGCACCGAAAATGAACCCGCGAGACTCGATACCGAGGACCGTGTCGATCCGGCCGCGGAACTCCTCGGCGATCGCGTCCACCACCGACCGCAGTGCCTGGCCGTCGGCGAGCAACGGCGTCACATCACGGTAGAGAATGCCTTGCTTCGGAAAGTTGGGAATCACTCGAATGAGTCGTTCGATGCTCTCCACGGTTTCCTCCCTGAACTCGTCTCGCTACCAGAGGCGCCCCGGACCCGCCAGCCCGGAGTCGGCAACGCGCTCCGCGGCGAGTCATGGCGCACCGATCTCGGATTCGGCGACTTGGGCGTCCTGCGCAAAGAAGGACAATGGATCTGCCCGTGCGCCGTCGACCCAGACTTCGAGGTGCAGGTTGGGCCCGGTCGTCCGTCCCGTGTCGCCGACGGAGGCGATGACCTGGCCGCGGCGGACGGCCTCGCCGCGTTGGACCCAATTGCTCTGGTTGTGTGCGTAGACGGTGGAAATCCCGCCGAAGTGCCGCACCACGACGACGTTGCCGTAGCCCCGGCGGACCCCGCTGTAGGTCACGACCCCTCGCTGCGCGGCGCGTACCGGCGTCCCGACCGGAGCGCTGATGTCGACACCATCATGGAACCGTCCCTCGCGGGGCCCGAAAGGCGACGTGATCCTCCCCCCGACGACGGGCCAGAGAAGCTGAGCGTCCACGGAGGAAGCCGTCGGAGTGGTCCGGGGCGGCAGGCGCTGCTCGCGTCGGCTGGGGATCGCGAGCCGTTGGCCGGGAAAGATGACGAACGGCTCGT
>CALJUJ010000525.1 GCA_937975525.1 uncultured bacterium | reverse complement strand
CGCCCGACGTAATTCACCGGCTCCAGGAGGACGCCGGCAGTCACATCGAGGTCGGGCCGAAGTGACGCTCTCCGACCGCCGGAAGGGCGTTCAGCGATGATCGACTACTCTCAGCTGCGAGAGGTGCTTCGGTCGCATGTTCTGAGGCTTCCCTGCACTCACAAGGAAATTCCTGCAGCTCGCGCCAAGCTGGGCTTGCCGCCGCCACCGCCAGAGAGCGCCGCAACGAAGCATGAACGCCCGTGTTCCAGTTTCGACGCTCTCCCCGATCAGGAACTCCCAGACGTTGCCGATCGCTATATGGCTCATTTCCAGAGGCGTACGCGGCAGCCGAATCCGCCAGGTCGGGGCTGCCGGATGCGAACGGGTTCTGCGGACGGGCAAGCGCGGAGTCGCGCAGGCCTTCATCGCGGATGCCGGTAGCGCCGGACGCCAACACGTCACGGAGAGCGCGGAAGTGCGCAGAACCAACCCTTGCAGAGTCGCGGTGGATCGCGTATCGCAGCACTCCGCGGCGAGGCCTCTCTCGTCACGCGTATGGTGGGCGTAGCTCAATGGTAGAGCACTGCACTGTGGCTGCAGGGGTTGTGGGTTCGAGCCCCATCGCTCACCCTCTCTTCCTTCCTTCGGGACCGCAGGGCCGACGGCGATGATCGTCGGCATCGGCACCGACATCGTCGCGATTCACCGGATCCGCGCCGCGCTCGAGCGGCCGCGCACCGGTGCGCGCTTCCGCGACCGCGTCTTCACCCCCGACGAAGTGGCCTACTGCGAGCGCCGGCGCACCTGCTGGGAGTCGTTCGCCGCGCGCTTCGCCGCCAAGGAAGCCTTCTTCAAGGCGTTCGGCGAAGCCGCCGCGTGGCAAGAGGTCGCGGTGGTTCGCGACTCCGGGCCCCCACGTTTCGCCCTGTCCGGCCGCACCGCCTTGCGCGCCGCCGAGCGCGGTATCGCGCGCGTGCACCTGTCCATCAGTCACGACGGCGACTTCGCCAGCGCCTTCGTCGTCGCCGACGACGCGAGCGGCTAGCCGCCTGCGACCGTCGGAGCGCGTTCGCCATGGGTCGCGCTCTCGCGTGTGCACCGTAGAGCGATCCGACCGGAAGCGCCCGGGGGCGATCCCAATCGGGGTACCACCCCGCTAGGTCTTCTCTCGGCGACTCGGCAACACCAGCAGCGCGATCAAGGCCCAGATGCCGGCGACCAACCCCGCCAGCGCCCATCCCGACCACCGTCGCCTCGCTCCCTTGGCGAGGATGCCGCAAACCACGGCATCGCAAATGTGGACGACGATCGCCGTGCGCACCAACGTGGCGAACGGCATGTCGGGGGCGAGCCAGTGCAGGCCGGTCCACCAGCCGAGAACGGATTCCACATCCACGGCACGTTCCTACCTCGCGGCGACCGTCCGCGCCAACGCTGCGGCGCTGGATCCGACGTCGGGGATCTGCCACACCCATGCTCCATGGCTTCGCACCCGGCCCGACTTCTGCTGTTCGATCTCGGCGGTGTCGTGATCGAGTTCTCCGGCCCGCGCGAGTTGGTCGGTCTCGTCGACACGCCGCTCACCGAGGAGGAGATCGGACGCCGTTGGGGCACCGATCCTCACGTCTCCGCATTCGAGCGCGGGGACATCGACGCTGCGACGTTCGCCCGGCGTTTTTGCGACCACTGGCGTTTGCCGCTGACACCGGAGGCGTTCCTCGTGCGCCTGCGCGGCTGGAGCAAGCGCTGGCTGCCCGGCGCGCTCGAGCTCCTGACCACCTTGCGCGCTTCCCATCGCCTCGCCTGCTTGAGCAACTCGAACCCGCTCCATTGGGAGCGCAACCTCACCGTGCACCGCATCCAGGACCATTTCGAGCCCTGCTTGGCCTCGCACGAGCTGCGCGCACTGAAGCCCGAGGCGGAGCTCTTCGACGCGGCCGTCGCCCGCCTAGGGGTTCCGATCGATTCCATCACGTTCTTCGACGACAGCCCGGCCAACGTCGCCGGCGCTCGTGCTGCCGGGCTCGATGCGCACCAGGTCGCGGGCCCGGAAGGGACGCAGCGCCAGCTGCAATCGCTCGGCTTGTGGCCGACCTGAGACCATTCGACCTACGGAGGTACGTTCATGCCAGCCAGGAAGAAGACCCAACCCGAAGCTTCGCCTCTGCAGTGGATCCTCGAGCGCGGCGGTGAAGCCGTCGGCCAGGTGCTCCGCGAGCTCGCGGCGCAACCCGGCTTCGGCGAAGGTGTTGCCAGCCTCGCCAAGGGCGCGGCCAAGACCAAGGGGCGTGTCGACAAGAACGTCGAGCAGCTGCTGCACGCCCTCAACCTGCCGTCACGCAGCGACTACGATGCGCTGCTGCGCAAGATGGAGCACCTGCAGGGGAGCCTGGTCAACTTGAACATCAAGCTGGACCGAGTGCTCGCCGCGCAGCAAGCGAAGGCGCCGCAGGCGAAGCCGGCGAGCGAGGATTGACGCGCCGCCGGGCGCTCGGCCGCATGAGCTCCCTACGAAGCGGCGTCCCGCAACAACTCCTGGGCGAACGCCTCGAGCGCGGCGAGAGAGGCCGGTGCCTCGGTCGCTTGCGGCACCGCCGCGAGCAGCCGTAGTCCGGTCTCGGACTGCAGTCGCTCGAGCGAGACCGCATCGCGCCGCGTGAGCTCGTGGAGCTCGGCCTGGTTGCGGACGAGCTTCCCGCGCAGCGGCTCTTCCCAGGCTGCGAGTGCCGCGGCACAGGCCTCGGGTGACGGGAAGTCGAACACGCGATTGGCGATCACGCCGGCGACGGGAAACGCATCGACGACGAGATCCCGGTGAAAGGCGATCGTCTGCGCGATCGTGCTCGGCTCGGTGCTCGTCACCAGCACGAAGCTCGTGTGGTCGCTGCGGAGCAGGCCCTGGATCTCGTTGGCTCGCTCCCGGAATCCGTCGATCATCCCTTCGAAGGCGCCGACGAAGTCGGCGAGGTCGTCGAGGAGCTGCAGGCCGGTCCAGCGCTGCAGCGCCTTGAGCAACGTCGACAGCGTCGCCCGGCTGAGCGCATTGGAACCGAAGGACAGCAAGCTCGCCGGAGCCTGCAGCAGGCCGACCGCCTTCGACGCGAGCAGGTTGGCCAGTCGGTTGGGCGCAGCGAGCAGGTCGCGCGCGTTCGCGCTCGGCGGCGTATCGACGACGATC
>CALJUJ010000524.1 GCA_937975525.1 uncultured bacterium | reverse complement strand
TTCGACTTCACGCGCGGCCGCATCGACGCCTCCACGCATCCCTTCTCGACGACGCTCGGCGACGACGTCCGGCTGACGACTCGCTACGACCCTCACGACCTCGGCTACAGTCTGTATTCGAGCTTGCACGAAGCAGGCCACGGCCTCTACGAGCAAGGGCTCGACCCGCAGGCACGCGGCCTCGCGCGCGGCGTGGCCTGCTCGCTCGGCCTGCACGAGTCGCAGTCGCGCTTGTGGGAGAATCAGGTCGGACGCTCGCGGGCGTTCTGGGAGTGCTGGCGCGCGAACACGGTCGCGACGTTTCCCGAACTGGCATCGGCTAGCGTCGACGATCTGTGGCTCGCGTCGAACCAGATGTGCCCGTCGATGATCCGCACCGAAGCCGACGAGGCGACCTACAACTTGCACATCCTGCTGCGCACCGAGCTCGAACGCGCGCTGATCGCCGGCGAGTTGGACGCGGCCGACCTCGCCGCCGCCTGGCGCGAACGAATGCGCGCCCTGCTCGGCATCGAGCCGCCGGACGACCGGCAAGGGGTGCTGCAAGACGTGCACTGGTCGGCGGGTGAGTTCGGCTACTTCCCGACGTACACGCTGGGCAACGTCTACGCCGCCCAGCTTCTGGAGTCGGCGTCGGCGGAGCTCGGCGACCTCGAGGATCTCGTGCAGGCTGGCGACTTCGCGACGCTCCTCGGTTGGTTGCGCCAGAACGTGCACCGGTGGGGGCGCACGTTCCGCGCGGCCGAGCTGGTGGAACGCATCACCGGGCAGCCGCCCGGCGCCGACGCTCTGCTGCGACACCTGACCAGCAAAGTCGAGGACCTCGAACAGACCCTGGCTTCGTGACGCGTTTGCGTCGCGAACGCGGCGAGCGTACGCCCTTCCGGTGACCGAGCGACTCGACGCACGGCGTCCTGCCGACATCGACCGCGCCGTGGAGCTGCTGCGGCGCGGCGCCATCGTCGCGTTTCCCACCGAGACCGTCTACGGCCTCGGCGCGAGCGGGCTCGACCCCGCCGCCGTCGCGCGGATCTTCGCCGCCAAGCAGCGCCCCGCCGACAATCCATTGATTCTCCACGTTCCCGATCTCGCCGCTGCGCGTCCGTTGTGGCGGGCATCGGAGCGAGAGCAGTACCGCGCCGACGCCTGCGCCGAGCGCTTCTGGCCCGGACCGCTCACCCTCGTTTTGCCGAAGTCCTCGTGTGTCCCTCCGGTGGTGACGGCCGGGCTCGCTTCGGTCGGCGTACGCGCCCCCGCCCATCCCGTCGCACGTGCGATTCTGGCGCGACTCGGCGGGCCCGTCGCCGCTCCTTCCGCCAACGCCTCCGGGCGGCCCAGCCCGACGTGTGCCGAGCATGTGCTCGCGACCTTGTCGGGACGGATCGACGCGGTGGTCGACGGCGGTCCCACGGAGGTCGGCATCGAATCGACCGTCGTCGATCTCACCGGGACGCCGACGGTGTTGCGCCCGGGGAGCATCTCCCACGAGGAGCTCAGCGATGCCCTCGGTGAGCGGGTTGCGCCTTTCGCCGCCGACCGTCCAGCCCGCGCCTCGCCCGGCCTACGCCACCGCCACTACGCCCCGGCCGTCGATCGCATCGAAGTGCGCGATCATCGTGACATCGACGACGAATGGACGGGAACAGCGGCGCTCCTGTTGTTCGCGTCGACGCACGCGCGGCTCCGCGAGCGCCACGGCGAGCGCTCGGCGCCCGTACGGATCCTGGCGGACGATTCGCATCTGGCAATGCGCGGGCTCTACGCGGCGCTCTACGATCTCGAGCGGTCTTCGGCCCGGCGATTGGTGATCGAGCTGCCGCCGTCGACGACTGCCTGGGAGGCCGTGCGCGATCGACTCCGCCGCGCTGCGGGGGATTGATGCGATCGCCCGCGCTCACCCGATCGGCGACGACGTGGGCAACTGAATCGAGCCCGCGCGCACGCGGCGGACGAAGTCGCGGTCGGCATCGAGCAGGTCGAGCTCGCCGAGTTCGGATGGGCGGCACCAGGCCGTGGCGGCGAAGACTCGATTGACGATGGTGCCGCGATAGCGGGGCACGGCGAGGAAGAACAATCGCAGCCGCGGGGCGCCGTCGACGCGGATCGTCGTGCGCCAGAGCTCCTCGCCGCAGACCGCGTCGATGCCGAGCTCTTCGTGGAGCTCGCGCAGGAGCGCGTCGGGGCGCAGCTCACCGGGTTCGACCTTGCCCCCCGGAAACTCCCACTTGCCTGGATGGCGCACGTGGTCGGCACGCTGGCCGACGAGCACGCGGTCGCCGTCGACGATGATCCCGGCGACGACCTCGATCGGCGCCGAGCGCCCGCCGCTCACTGGATCAGTGCTGCCTGACGCCGCAGCTCCGGCAGCGCTTCGCGAACGGTCGTCGCCGTATCGTCTTCCGGCGCGAGATCGAGGAACCGCTCGAGGTCGCGCAGGGCCGCGCCGAAGCACTCGAGGCGCTGATAGAGGATGCCGCGGTCGCGGAGCTCGCGCGGAGAATCCGGCTGCAAGACGACGATGCGGTCGGCGCAGCGCAGGGCGCGCAGGAAATCGTTCTGCTCGACGTAGATCTGCTTCAGGTTGTTGAGCATGCGTCCGAGGATCTCGCGCGGCCCGGCAGGCTCCAGCAACCTTTCGTCGAACTCGGCCTCGTCGCCGTAGATGCCTTCCAGGCGCCGCGCACACTCCTCGGGCGAGATCACCTTGCCGAAGTAGGGATCGATGATGACGTCGGGCTCGCCCAGATGGCGGGCGAGAAAGTGTCCTGGGAAGCTGACGCCGTACACCGGCAGCGCGAGTCGCTGCGCGAGCTCGCAATAGACCATGCTCAGCGAAATCGGGATGCCCTTGCGGCGGTCGAGGACGTCGTTGAGGTAGGAATTGCGCGGATCGTAGTAGTCGTCGCGGTCGCCGGTGAACCCCTGCTCGACGAACAGAAAACCGTTCAAGCGTTCGATGCGTTCAGCCGCGGTGCGGGCGTCGCCGACGAACGCCTTGGCCTGCGCCGCGAGCACGTCGAAGCGCTGCAGATAGGCGCCGACGTCGATCTCGGCGTATTCCTCGCTGGCGAGCACCAGCGCCGCCTCGGCGATGTCGATCTTGTCGTCTGGCCTGCCGGCGATCTCCAGGAGCCTGTCGCGTGTGTCGTTCATCCCCTACATCCCCCATCCACCCAACCAGTTGCTTCCTGTCGAATCGCTTAACTCGCTCGGTCGAGCGGTGCAAGGGTCGAATCACCGGCAACCGACGACGCTCAGGCCTCCGCCGCGGAGCGCTCGCGCGTCGCCGCAAAGACGATGCTCGGCCACTCCTTGGTCGTGTAGCCGAGCTGCCATTCGTTGCGGGCCAGGTAGATCGGCGCGCCGTCGCGATCCTCGGCCATCGCCGCCGCATGTTCGTCCTCGAAACGCTTCAAGTCGGCCGGGTCGTCCGCGCGAACCCAGCGGGCCGTCTCGAACGGAGCCGCCTCGAAGGCCACGGCAACGCCGTACTCGTTCTCCATCCGCGCCGCGAGCACGTCGAGCTGCAGCTGCCCGACGACGCCGACGATCCACTGGGCGCCGATACGAGGCTTGAAGACCTGCGTGACCCCCTCCTCGGCGAAGCTCTCGAGGGCCCGGCGCAGCTGCTTCGACTTGATCGGGTCGTGCAGGCGCACGCGCCGCAAGATCTCGGGCGCGAAGTTCGGAATCCCGGTGAAGACGAGCTCCTCGCCCTCGGTGAGCGTGTCGCCGACCCGGATCGTCCCGTGGTTGGGTATGCCGATGATGTCCCCGGGGTAGGCCGAATCGACGAGCTCGCGGTTCTGCGCGAAGAACAGGATCGGGTTGTGGACACCGATCGTCTTGCCGCTACTCGAAAGACGCAGGCGCATGCCGCGCGCGAACCGCCCCGAGCACAGCCGCATGAAGGCGACCCGGTCGCGGTGGTTGGCGTCCATGTTCGCCTGCACCTTGAACACGAAGCCAGCGACGTTCTTCTCGGTCGGCTCGACCGTGCGGGTCACCGCCGCCTGCGGGCGCGGCGGCGGCGCCCAGCGCGTGATCGCTTCGAGCAACGCACGCACGCCGAGCGAGCGCAGCGCGCTGCCGAAGAACACGGGTGTCAGATGCCCTTCGAGGTACGACGTCTCGTCGAAGGCGGGCGACGCCTCGCGCGCGATCTCGGCCTCCTCGACGAACGCGGCGCGCTCGTCCTCCTTCAGATGGCGCGCGATCGCCGGGCCGACGAGCGGCACCGATTCGTCGCTTGCGCCAGTCCGGCTGTAGGGCACGAACTCGCCGCGCACGGGGTCGACGACACCGCGCAACAGCCCGCCCATCCCCGCCGGCCACGTCATCGGCGCGACGTCGAGCGCGAGCTTGGAGGCGATCTCGTCCATCAGCGCGAAAGGGTCCAGCCCCTCGGCGTCGATCTTGTTGATGAACGTGATGATCGGAATGTTGCGCAGCCGGCAGACCTCGAAGAGCTTGAGCGTCTGCGACTCGATGCCCTTGGCCGCGTCGAGCACCATGACCGCGCTGTCCGCCGCCGTCAGCGTCCGGTAGGTGTCCTCGCTGAAGTCCTCGTGGCCGGGGGTGTCGAGCAGGTTGCAGGTGACCCCCTCGAACTCGAAGGTCATCACCGCCGAAGTGACCGAGATGCCGCGATCCTGCTCGACCTTCATCCAGTCGGACCGGGCGCGGCGATTGTCGCCGCGGCTCTTGACCTGGCCGGCCAGACGGATGGCGCCTGCGGTGAGCAGCAGGTGCTCGGTCAGTGTCGTCTTGCCGGCGTCCGGGTGGGCGATGATGGCGAACGTGCGGCGGTTGCGCACGGCGGCGGCGAGCTCGTTGCGATGGGCCGCGTCGGTCATGGTCGGATCTTCCTCGGCACTCTTCTGGCCGCGGCGAGCAAATCCTCGATACGGGCCGGACGTGTTGCAGCCGGCAAGACAAGCCGATGCGGGGAACCCTGTCAACGCAGCCGGCCCTGCGGGCCGCCACCGGTCGCGTCGACACCACGACGGCTGCGGTGGGGGCGCGAGAGCGCCTCACGCGATCTTCCTTC
>CALJUJ010000523.1 GCA_937975525.1 uncultured bacterium | reverse complement strand
GCCAGGTCGACTACACCGCGGGCAAGGCCAACACCAACGTCGTCGCCCACGCCGGCCGCGTGCTGGCGCTGGTCGAGAACGCACTGCCGACCGAGGTCGACACGGAGCTCGAGACGGTCGGTGTGTACGACTTCGCCGGCAAGCTGAACGGGCCGATGACGGCGCACCCGAAGATCTGTCCACGCACCGGCGAGCTTCATTTCTTCGGCTACGGCTTCTTCCCGCCCTTTCTCACGTACCACGTAGCCGACCGCGACGGGCAGCTCGTGCGCAGCGAGGCCATCGACGTCCGTGGGCCGACGATGATGCACGACTTCGCGATCACCGAGAACCACGTCGTCTTCATGGATCTGCCCATCGTCTTCGATCTCGAGCGGGCGATGTCGGGAGGCATGCCGTACGTTTGGAGCGACGACTACGGCGCGCGCCTCGGCATCCTCCCCCGCGGCGGCCACAGCGCCGACGTGCGATGGGTCGACATCGAGCCATGCTACGTCTTCCACCCCGCCAACGCCTGCGAGCGCGACGGTCGGCTGGTGATCGACGTCGCCCGCTACCCGCGGCTGTGGGATGGCGGGCCAGACAACTTCACCGCGGCGAACCTGCATCGCTGGAGCGTCGATCTCACCACCGGCCGCGTCGCCGAGCAGGCATTGGACGACCGGCCGATCGAGTTCCCCCGCATCGACGACCGCCGCAACGGCGGCGCGCATCGTTACGTCTACGCGGTCGCCGGCTTCCAGATCGACGCCGTCGAGGGCGGAGCCGACCTCGTGCGCTACGACATGAACGGCGGAGCCGCGCAGACGCATGCCTTCGGGCCCGGTCGCATGCCGGGCGAGGGCGTGTTCGTCCCGGCCGGCGAGGGCGAGGAAGAGGGCTTCGTTCTCGCCTTCGTCTACGACCAGGCGCGGAACGGCAGCGAGCTCGTAATCCTCGACGCGGCGCGCATCGACCGTGAGCCGGTGGCGCGCATCGAGCTGCCCCGCCGGGTACCGTTCGGCTTTCACGGCAACTGGGTGCCCGCAGGTTGAGACCGGCAGCCCTGCCCGCCACCGGCCCGCGGCGGGTTTCGTTGACCGAGTCCGAGCCCTTCCGCACCGGCTCGCTCAGCCGTACGCTGGCGCACGAGCTCGGCCACGTTCTCGGCCTCCGCCATCCGGACATGCGGTCGCAGACCGATCTCGGCCGACTGATGGGAGGACGGCGTCCCGGATATCGATTGACCTCGGAAGAGCGAACGACCGCGCGCGCCAACGCAGCACAGCTCGCTCGTTGACGGCGGGGCGAAGGACAGCGGCAGCGCTCGCTTGTCGCACGGCGGCGCCAGCCCTATGTAAGGAAGTCGATGTCCCGATCCAAAGACCCGAACCCCGACTCCAACGCGCCGGCACTGACGGTCGGCAAGCCGCAGATCGCGTACCCCTGCGACTGGCCGTACACCGTGATCGGCGAGGATGCCGCCAGGATCGAAGAGGGCATTCATGCGACGGTCGGCGATGCGGCAGTCCGGGTTCGACGTCGTCGTTCGAGCCGCACCGGACGCTTCTGCTCGTATCACGCAACCGTCCGCGTCGCCGACGAACGCCAGCGCGACGAGATCTTCCAACGCCTCCAGGCGATCGCCAGCGTCAAGGTGGTCTTGTGACCCGAGACGACGCGGCGACCGAAGATCGAATCGAGGAGGCACGATGAAGACGATGCACATGGTCGGCGCCGGCACCGCCCTGCTGCTCGCCCTCGGATCCGGCTGTGGCGACGACGATACCGCAGCGACAGCTTCGCCCGGGTCGTTGCCGGCGCTGCACGCGACGCGCGGCGACGATCCGGCGATCTTCGACGAGCTCGGGCGTCAGGTCCTGTTGCGCGGCGTCAACCTGAACTCGCTCGGCGACTACTATCAGGCATCGCCGCAGTTGCCCCCGGTGTTCGAGCT
>CALJUJ010000522.1 GCA_937975525.1 uncultured bacterium | reverse complement strand
TCGAGCTCGGCGATGAACTCGGGCGAGAACGCCGGATTCATGCGCAGCGCCGCAAAGTGATCCCCGGGTGCGAGATCGACGACGACGAAGGTGATCAGAGTCACGCCGAACAACACCGGAACCATGTGTGCCAATCGGCGCAGTACGAAACGGATCATGGACGTCGATCGTCGGTGAGGCCCGGTGCGCAGCGAACGAGATTGCGCTGCTTCAGGGGGAGAAGCGAATCCTCTCGGGTCGGCGCTGGCCCCAGACGGTGCGTTCGAACCCTTCCAGTCTGCCGTCATAGGCGACGTACAGCTTGTGGTGCACGGTCTGAATCATCGGCAGCTGCTCGTGCAGGATCTCCTGGACGCGCCGGTAGAGCCGTGCCCGTTCGTCGATGTCGAGGGTCCGCGTCGCTTGCTCGATGAGCCGGTCGACCTCCGCCTCCCACTCGGTGGCGGGAGTTTCCTGACTGGGATGCCAGAGGTGGAGGTTGCCGCTGGAGAGAAGGAGGTTGGCGCTGTTGTGTGGCTCGGGACTGCCGGTGAAGCCGATGAGCACGACGTCCCAGTCGAACGTGCGGTCGAGCTTCTCCACCAAGGTCGTGAAGTCGACCGGCCGGTAGTTGACCTGGATGCCGAGCTTCGCCCAATCCTCCTTGAGGATCGAGCACAGGCGTTCGCGCACCTTGTTCCCCGAATTGGTCGTGAGCGAGAAAGCGACACGATTGCCCGCGGCGTCGTGCAGCGCGCCGCCTTCGAGCGTGTACCCACCGGCCCGCAGGCTCGCGCGCGCCGCCTCGAGATCGTAGGCGTAGTCCTCGAGGCCGGGGTGATGGAACACGGTATCGGCCGGGGAAAACTTGGCGACCGCCGGTCGTCCGCGCCCGGCCAGACAGTTGCGCACGATCGACTCCTTGTCGACGGCATGGGCGATCGCACGCAAGAAGTGCAAGTCGGTGAACCAGGACAAACGGGGATCCGCGCCGTCGGCCTTGGCGTAGCGCGCGGGGTTGCGGTTGAACGTGAGGAAGAGGGTGCTCGCTTCGATACCCATTTCCTCGACCTGCACCTCGAGGTCCGCGGCGCGTGACTCGAGCTCGGAGACCTCTTCCGGGCGCGGTAGGTGGTAGTGCGTCTGGCGCGCGAGGAACTTGAGGTACGAAGCGTTTTGGTCGGGGACGATCAAGATGGTCCGATTGGTCAGGTGCGGGAGTTGAGTGCCTTGCTCGTCGCGCATCCAGTAGCCCGGATTGCGCTCGTAGCGCAGGAACTGGGCGGGAACGTATTGGGCGAGGCGAAACGGACCCGTGCCGACGATCGCGGTCGGCGGGGTGTCGATGCCCCAAGTTTCGGCGAGCTTGCCCGCCGCGAGGGGGGCGCCGAGGATGTGCTCGGGCAGGATCTCGACGGGCATCGACGCGAGGAACGGGGCGAATGGGCGGGGCAGGATGAAGCGGACCGTGTGGTCGTCCACCGCGTGGACGCGACGCGGCTCGCCTGCCAGGGAGAGGATGGGCTCCGCGCTGTTGGGCACTCTCTCGTCGAATATGGCGCCGTAGGTGAAGACGACGTCGGCGGCGGTGAAGGGCTCGCCGTCGTGCCAATGTACGTCGCGGCGCAGGTGAAACGTCCACTCGGTCCCCGTCGGGTCGTGCTCCCAGCGCTCGGCGAGCAGCGGCTTCATTTCCAGCGTTTTCGGGTCGCGACGCAGCAGTGCCTCGAACACCGGGGCGAGTGCTTCCGACGAGCCCGCGTCGGTGACGAGGATCGGGTTGAAAGTCTTCGGATCGCTGATCACCGCCGACCATAGCCCCGGCGGCGCCTGCGTTTCACAGCCGACGAACGCGAGCAGCGACAGTGTCAGGGCGAGAATTCGGGCCCGGCCGAACGACGTCACGGCGCGTCTCAATCCAGTTGCACCGTCTGGCTCCCGGGCGGCGCATCGATGCGGAACGTATCCACGGCCAGCTCGGGGTTGATGTCGATGTCGTCGAGCGCGATCTCGACGGAATGCTCGGCGTCCGGAACTTCGAGGCGGATGCGCGTTGCCACCGGAATTCCCTGCTCCTCCTCGTAGTCTTCGAAGTACGCGCGCCATTGGACGTTGCCGAACTCGTCCCGAAACTCCGCGGCTCGTGGTAGGTCGCCCTCGAGCCACACCGCCTGGATGCCGCTGGTCAGCTCCTGGGACAGCTGAATCCAGTTGCTCTGCTCGTCGTAGGAGACGTGGCTCCAGATCTCGGTTCGCTGTGGTGGCGTGCCGAGCACGAGGTCGACGAGGTCGGCCACGGGCAGCCCGATGCGCGCATAGCGCCACATGTTCTCCGGCGACGATGCGCCGCGGTAGACGGTGTTCTCCTGGCGAGCGTAGGCGGTGAAGCGACCGTCCTCGGCGGTGAGCACGAACATCGCACCGAACAGCGATAGGACCTCGACGCGGAGGCGATCGGGACGCGCGACGGCGATTGCCTCGCGCGACGAGTCGTTGCCTTCCGGGTGGCGGTAGTGAAGCCGCGCCAGGGCACGCATGCTCTTCAGCGCGTTGCGCCGTTCCGCGAGGGTTGCATCGATGTCGAACACCGTCGGCAAGCGGTCCGGTGGCAGCGGCGCACTCGCGGGGCGCGTCGCTGCGCATCCAGAGAGCGTGGCCGCAACGGCCAGCACGACGGCGAGGAGGACGAACCGGGGCGGACGGGGGTGGGTTGGGGGCGATGGCGTCATCGAAACAGATCCGGACGGGTTGCTTCGATCTTCTCGAGCTTGCCGCGCAGTCGAGCCTCTTGCTCCGGGTCTTCCTGGTGGTCGAGGGCTCGTCGGTACATGTCGGCGGCCCGACGCAGGTCGCCGAGGCGCTCGTAGGCGTCCCCGAGATGCTCGGCGATGGTCGGGTCATTCATCTCGATTTCGTGGGCGCGCTCCAACTCGCGGGCGGCGCGCTCGTACTCGCCACGCTGGAAGTAGACCCAGCCGAGGCTGTCGATGAAGAAGCCGTCGTTGGGTGAGATGGAGAGGGCGCGGCGAATGAGCTC
>CALJUJ010000521.1 GCA_937975525.1 uncultured bacterium | reverse complement strand
CCTGCAGCCCGTTGTCGACGACGTGCGCGACGGCGCGCTCGAGCGCTTCGCGTGGACCGCGCACGGCGACCGTTTCGACATCGCGCTGCATGCGCACCTCCACCCGCTGGGGCTCCGAGCTGCGCTCGACGGCCGCGTCGAGGAGAACCCGCAATGGGACGCGTGTGGTTCCTTCGCCCATCGTCTCGCCCGCGTCCGCCGTCATCTGGCTGAGAATGCTGCGGCAGCGATCGACCTGGTTGCGAATCAAGCGCGCGTCCTCGACGGCGGCATCCGCCGCGTCGGTCGCGGTCAGGCGATGCTCCAACTCTTTGCTGACCACGGCGATCGTCGACAACGGCGTGGCCAACTCGTGGGCGGCCCCTGCGGCCAGCGTGACAAGAGAGGCGAGCTTCTCGTTGCGCTCGCGTGTTTCACGCGCCGCGCGCAGCTCGGCTTCGCGCGCCGCCAATGCCCGGCTCACCCGCTGCACGAAGTAGACGATGAAGCCGGCGGCGACGCCGAAAGCCACCCACATGCCTTCGAGATGCATCCGTAGGTGGTCCCCGTGGGCTGCGGCGGCGTGGTCGTGCATCGGCGCACTGCCGGGCGTGGGCAGCAGAAAGAGTGCGCCGAAGCTGCCGAGCGCGAGGACGGCGAGGGCCCACGTCCAGCGCTCGCTGAGCACGACGGCGGCGAGCGCGATGTAGACGAGGTACAAGAAGCTGAACGGGTTGTAGGGGCCACCCGTCAGCCAGAACAGCCCGGTCAGCAGGAAGACGTCGGCCGTGAGCACCGAGCCGAAGACCGAATCCGCCACCTCGGTGCGCCCGCGGCTCCACGCCGCGAGGGCCACGTTGGTCGCCGCCGTGACGGCGATGATGCTCAGCAGCGGCGGTAGGGGCAGATCGATGCCCACCCACTGGTCGACCGCCAGCACCGTCGTCAGTTGCCCGACCACCGCGCCCCAGCGCAGGCGCAGCAGCCACGAAAAGTTGATCACCGATGCTTCGACGGTTCGCTCCAACATCCGCTTCGTTCTCGCCTCGGCCTCACTCAAGCCGACCGCCGGTCACAGCTCAAGCGCCGAGAGCCGGTGCGACAATTCGCCCCATTTCGGCACCCGGGAGCCGCCGGTAGAAAGACGGGTCATGCGTGCGCTGGCCGGAATCGGTTCCTTCGGGGGACAGCGGGGACGTTGGGCGCTGCCGCTGCTGGCCCTGATCCTCGTCTGGCCGAGCGCAACCGTCGCGTGCGACATCTGCGCCATCTACACCGCCACCGAGATGCAGACGAGCCGCAGCGGGGCGCGCGTCGGCCTGGCCCAGCAGTTCACCCGGTTCACGACGCTGCAGGACGATGGTCAGGAGATCGCGAATCCACGCAACGAGCGCATGACGAGCTCCATCACCCAGCTCATCGTCGGCTACCAACTGCATCCCGACTTCGGGGTGCAGGTCGCGCTGCCATGGATTCACCGAGACTTCCGTCGCGCGCGCGGGAGCGTGGACGACGAGGGCGACGAAACCGGGTTCGGCGATCTGTCGCTGGTGGCGAGCTACGCCCCATGGGCACGCACCGACGAGTCCGGGGTGTTTCGCCTCACGCTGCTGGGAGGACTCAAGCTGCCCAGCGGGAGCAGCGAGCGACTGCGGGAGGAGCTCGAGTATGACGTCGATGCAGATGCCGTGCGCGATCGCCTCAACGACAACATGGGAAGTCATCGCAATCCGGGGACGCCGAGCGACGCGCCCGTCGCTCGACCCCAGGGGCACTCGGGGGCCGGGGCGACGGCGACCAGCGGAATCCATGGGCACGACCTCGCTCTCGGTACCGGCTCGGTCGATCCCGTCTTCGGACTGCAGGCGCTGTGGACCCGACAGCGCTTCGTCCTGGATGCCGGCTTCCAGTACGTCCTGCGGACCGAAGGCCGCTTCGACTACGAGTACGCCGACGAGCTGACCGCACACCTCAATCCGGGGGTGTTCGCCGTGCTCGACGACCGCCGGGCCTTGGTGCTGCAGCTGGCCACCACGATCGAGCACAAGGGAGACGACGAGCTCGACGGCTCCGAGCTCGACGATACGGCGCTCACGGCCGTGTACCTCGGTCCCGGGCTGCATTTCACTCTGGGCTCAGCGCTGAGCCTCGACTTCGTCGTGGACCTGCCGGTGCATCTCGACAACTCGGCGGTGCAGATCGTCCCAGACTACCGACTGCGCGCCGGTTTCCTATGGCGCTTCTGAGATCGTTGCGCGCGGGGGCGGTGTTGGCTGCCTGTTGGCTGGGCGTGGGCCTGACGCCTGCGGCGGGCTTGGAGCCCGGGGAACCCATGCCGACGTTCACGGCGCGCGCATGGAGTGGCGAAGAGGTCGTCGTCGATGCCGCGGCGGCACGCGTGCTGATCGTCGACATCTGGGCCAGCTGGTGCCGCCCTTGCCGGGAGGCGCTGCCGGCGCTGGCGGCGTTGCGCCGCGAGCACGATGATGCGCGATTGCGCGTCATGGCAGTGAGCATCGACCGCGAGCGCGACCTCGCGGAGCGCTTTCTCGACCTCTACCTGCCGGAACGGGGCGTCGCCCTGTACCACGATCCCGACGCCAGTGTCCCCGCCGTGTTGGGTGCTCCGGGCATGCCGACCACGGTGCTCGCCATCGACGGAGTCGTGCGATCGGTCGACGTGGGCTTCTCGTCCAGCGCCTGGTCGGCCCTTGAGCGCCGCGTCCGCGCCGCGCTGCGCGAACGGCCCGTTACGGACAGCCGCCCAACCCCGCATTGACGGCGCGCACGATCTCGTCGACGGTCACCAACTCGTCAGCGTTGCCGTCGAAGCGCCGGCATGCGTCCATCGTGACATTGCCCAAGGCGATGTTGATGCCGGTCACGACCTCGTCGACGGTCACCTGTGAATCAGCGTTGCAGTCGCTGGTGCAATCCGCCTGTGCGGGCGCAGCCGTCGCGGTGCTCGTCGACGAAGGCGTCGCAGTCGTCGTCGTGCTCTTCTTCCTCGATTTCGATGTCGCCGCCGGAATCGACGACGATGGTGATGTCGGCGGCGCCGTGGTCGTGCTCGTCGTCGTGCTCGCCTTCGTGTTCTTCGTGCTCGTGGTCGTCGTGCTCGTCCATGTGTTCGGCGTCCGCGTGGAGATCGAGCACGTAGTCTTCGGATGCCGCGAACGACGGTGAATCGGCGGTAAGGCGAAAGGTGAGGAAGTACTCGCCGTCCGGCTCCGTGCCGCCCGGGAAGGCCAGTTGGAACTCGCCATGGACGTGTAGACCCTCGCGCGATTTGCCGAGGACGACGCTCGCCCCGGCCGTGTCCAGCAGCGTTCCGTTGACGAAGAACGATGCTTCGGGCGAGTGATCGACCAATTCGAGTGACACGTCGATTCCCTCGGGGAGGACGTACAAGCCCTCGCCCGGCTCGTCTTCGAAAAGGGCAGCGAAGCCCGGCGATTCGCTACCGAAGAGGACGATGCCGCCGTCGCAGTCGTCCCCGTCGCCGCCGATGCACTGCGGTGCGCCGAGAACGACTTCTTCGGAGAAGTCGAAGTCGGCAGCCACCCGGCCCCCATTCGGAGCCGTCGACGCGATGAGGATGTCGCCGTGTCCGTCTTCGGCACCCCAGCCATCCGGGGCGCTTCCAGGGCCGCAACCGACGACGC
>CALJUJ010000520.1 GCA_937975525.1 uncultured bacterium | reverse complement strand
CAGTGGAAGGCCGAGGACGTACCGCTCGTGCTCGGCTGCGGACCGGTCGGCCTCGCGGTCATCGCGGCGCTACGCGTGCGTGGGGCCGAACCGATCATCGCCGCCGACTACTCACCGAAGCGGCGCGACCTGGCCGCGCGCATGGGCGCGCATGTCGTGATCGATCCGGCGATGGGC
Source organism: uncultured bacterium (assembly GCA_937975525.1). Classification (GTDB taxonomy): domain Bacteria; phylum Desulfobacterota; class Binatia; order HRBIN30; family HRBIN30; genus CALJUJ01. The sequence continues at coordinate 1,518 of CALJUJ010000520.1, read as the reverse complement.
TCGCCTTACCGAGCTTGGGCCGAGCAGGCCGTACCCGAGGGGTGTGACCCGGCGAGCCCGATGACGCTCATGGGCCTCGGTCCGCAGCCGAGGCCGGGCCTCATCTTCGAGTGCGTGGGCGTTCCGGGCGTTCTCCAGCAGATCCTCGACGGCGCGCCACGCCACGCGCGGGTGGTGGTGGTCGGTGTGTGCATGCAGTCCGACACGATCGAGCCTGCCGTCGGCATCAACAAGGAGTTAAACGTCCAATTCGTGCTCGGATACACCCCGCAGGAGTTCGCGGAAACCCTGTCGATGCTGGGCGAAGGAACGATCGACCCCTTGCCGATGATCACCGGCAAGGTCGGCCTCGACGGCGTCCCCGACGCCTTCACCGCGCTTGCTCGTCCCGATTCGCACGCAAAGATTCTCGCCGAGCCCTGGAGATGAGCCTCGCACGCGCTCTGCCGTTCGTACGCGCCTCGCACGAGGAGGCGGACGCATGAAGATCTGTTGGTTTCACTTGATGCCCTACACGGATCTTCCGGCGGACTTCACCGAGCGTCACGATTCCGTGTGGGTCGACATCGACCCGAAGCTGTTCGACGCGACCAAAGCGCACTTCATGTACCACGACTTCCTCGACGAGCTGGAGCTCGCCGCGGCAGTCGGCTTCGACGGAATCTGCGTCAACGAACATCATGCCAATGCCTATGGGCTCATGCCCTCGCCCAACCTCATCGCCTCCGTGCTCGCGCGATCGACGCGAGATGCGGCGATCGTCGTGATGGGCAACTCGATCGCGCTCTACAACCCGCCGATGCGCGTCGCCGAGGAGATGGCGATGATCGACGTCATCTCCGGCGGGCGCCTGGTGGCGGGCTTTCCCGTGGGCACGCCGTTCGATACGTGCCATTCGTACGGACAAAACCCGGGTACGTTGCGCGATCGCTACCACGAAGCCCACGACCTGATCCTCCGCTGCTGGACCGAGGACCGCCCGTTCGCCTTTCACGGGCGATTCCACCAGCAGCCCGTGGTCAACACCTGGCCTCGTCCTCTCCAGCAACCGCGGCCGCCGATCTGGATCCCCGGCGGTGGCTCGGTCGAGACATGGCGCTGGTGTGCCGAACGGGACTACGTGTACGCCTACCTTTCGTATTTCGGGTATCAGGCAGGCGAGGCGACGATGGCCGGGTTCTGGAACGAGATGGACCGGCTCGGCAAGGATCGCAACCCGTACCGAGCGGGCTTTCTGCAATTCGTCGGCGTGGCGGAGACCGAGGCGGAAGCGATGCGCTTGTACCGAGAGCCGGCGGACTACTTCTACAATCGCTGCCTGCACGTGGATCCGCGCTGGTCCAATCCGCCGGGATACACCACCGAAGCGACCGTGCGTGCCAAGATCGCCTCACAGGTGCAGCTCGCAGCGCTCGAATCGCAGCGGCGAATCCTCGAGACCAGCGCGAAGCCGTCGTTCGAAGAAATGGTCGCCAAGGGGTACGTGCTCGTCGGCACACCGGACCAGGTCGCGGAACG
>CALJUJ010000519.1 GCA_937975525.1 uncultured bacterium | reverse complement strand
GCGCATTCGAGCGATCCGGGAGCGTTGGCCAAAGCACGATCGATCCCGACGGGCAGCCAGTCTGGGGATGGCGGGGTTGCGCCTCGTCGATCAGACCTTGCAGCTTCTCCTTCTGCTCCTCGTGCGCACGCCACGCCCCGATGTGTTGCTGGTGCAGACGCCGCCGGCGCTGCCGACACTACCGCTGGCGTTGTTCGCCGCCCGGGTGCGGCGCTCGCTGCTGGCGATCGACTGGCACAACCTCGGGCATACGATCGTTGCGCTGCGACTCGGTGAAGGTCATCGAGCCGTGCGCGCTACACGTTGGGTCGAGCAGCACTGCGGCAGCCAAGCCGACGTTCATCTCTGCGTGTCGGAACAGATGCAACGCGTTCTCCGCGAGCGTTGGAACCTGCGGGCGACCGCGGTGCACGACCGCCCTGCCCCGGTGTTCCGAGCTCTCGATGGACACGAGCGGCGGTCCGTGCGCGCCCGCTTCGGGATCGGCGACGACACCGGACTCGTCGTCACCGCGACCAGTTGGACACCCGATGAGGAGCTGTCGATGCTCCTCGAAGCCGTCGCCCGCCTCGACGAGCGCATCGCCGTCCAGCTTCGCCATGCGCCTTTCGACCGGTTTCCGAAGCTCGAGTTCGTGATCACCGGCAAGGGCGAAGGACGGCACGCCTTCGAGAAGCGTCTCGCCGGAAGGAGCTTTCGATTCGTCACGATCCGCACCGACTGGCTGCCATGGCAGGATTACGCCGACCTGCTGGCGGCGGCCGATCTCGGCATCAGCCTGCACCGGTCGTCGTCGGGAATCGACCTGCCGATGAAGATTCTCGACATGTTCGGCGCCGGCCTGCCCGTGTGCGCACTCGACTACGGCCCCGCCCTCGACGAGTTGGTGCGCGTCGGACGCAACGGCGTGCTGTTCGGCTCCAGCGGCGAGTTGGCCTCGCTCCTGTTCGATCTGTTTCGCGGCTTTCCGTCGGGTGCCGGCCGCCTGGGTGGGCTGCGTCGCGGCGCCCGAGAAGAAAACCGTCACGGATGGGACGAAGAGTGGCGTGACACCGCAGCCCCGGTGTTGGGCATCGATCCGCGAAGCGCCTGAGTGGGTCAGCGTTCCGGCGTTCGGCCCGACGCGAGCGCGTCCACGAGCGCCTCGCAGCGCAACAGCGCACGCAGCGTCGCTCGGACGGTCCAGCCGACGGGATGCCGTGGAGCAGCGGCCGCCGTGGGCTCCGAAGCGCTCGAGCCTGCGAGCTGGGGGAGCATCCCGGCCCACACGCAACCCTCGAGCGAAAAGATGTAGACCGGCTTCCCCAGCTCCTGCGCGCATCGCATCTGCGCCTCGAGGTCGGTCCACGTGAGCAAGTTGCGCTTCTCGCGTGGATCTTCGGCGAAGACGCCGCCGCCGGTGACGCCGAGCCCAACACCTTCGGCGTCCTCGATGTACGCCCCGACGACGGGATTGCCGAGGTAGGTCGCGTAGAGCATGAGGATTTCGCGATCGACGTCGAGGTCGAGCAGCCCGCACACGCGGCGCAGCAGCGTCGTCGCGGCTCGTCGTTCGTCGACGATGAAGGGGAACTGATAGCTCTCGACACGCCGTCCGGTGGCACGAATCGCGGTGACCAGCTGCGCATAGCGGCGCTCGGCCGTGGCGACGGTCGCGGCACTCCGGCGTGTTCGTACCAGTCGGACGACCGTGGCGAGGGGGCGCCGCATCAACGCTTCGCCGTCCCGGTGCGGCCACTCGACGTCGAGTCCGACGCGGGACAACTGCAGCCCTTCGCGCTCCGCCCACGCAAGCGTCTCGTGCCAGCGGTGCTCGGCCCTCTCGGCGTTGTCGGCGTTGAGCCAGTAGCCGTCGCGCCGATCCAGCAGCAACCAGGCCGTGACGGGCACGCCGCGTGCCTCGAGATCGCGAACGATCCGCGCCCGCGTCGCGGTGAGATCGATCATCCCCATCGCGACGCCGAAGCCGTTCTGCGCCAGGAACTCGGCGACGCTGCCGTCGCGAAAGAGCTCTTCCGCCGCGGCACTCGGCTGCTCGTGGAAGAAGGTGATCTCGCGTGGGACGACCGACATTCGCCTGCTCCAACACAATGCCCAACGCCGCGCAACCACGATCGCAGCGCCGACCCATTCCACGGACGAGCGCCACCCGATCGGCCGCACCCAAGCGTGGGCCCGTTGGCGGCACGGACCGCCGCCCCGACGCGATCGCCGCGTTCGGTCCGGTTTGCTAGTCGTTGCCCATGGCCTCCGCTGGCGATCTGTCCATGCTGCTCCGCGAGCTAGCGCTCCGGCACCCCCGCACCTCCGCGGTCGTCGACGACGAGCGCACGTGGACGTTCGCCGAGCTCGACGATCGTGCGGACGCCTGGGGCCGTGCCTTGCAGGCGCACGGCTGGGGTCCGGAGGCGCGCATCGGCCTGCTTGCCGGCAACGGCGGAGAGTGGCTCGCCGCCGCGTTCGGCGTCTGGCGTGCGGCGGCGACGCTGGTCCCGATCTCGACGTTCGTCACCGGCCACGAGCTCGCGAATCTCGTTCGTTCGGCCTGCTTGGACGTTCTCGTCGTTCAGCCTGAAGTGGCCGGGCACCGCTACCTCGATGATCTCGCTCGGGTCGGTGCGGCGTTGCCCGGCGACCGCATCATCCGACTCGCACCCGGGGCCGGCCCGGGAACGTACGGCCGCCTGCTGCGAGATGCGGTCTCACGAGCGCTGCCGCCCGTGCGTGCGGATGGGGACGCGTGCATCCTCTACACCTCGGGAACCACCGGCGGTCCCAAGGGAGTCGTGCTGACGCACGACTCGATCCTCGCTGCGGTGCGCCCCACCGCCGAGCGCTCCGGGCTTCCGGCCGCGGCGCTCGTGCTCTCCAGCCTACCCCTCTTCTGGGTCGCCGGCCTCTTCATACGCGCCTTGCCGACGCTCGCGTGCGGGAGCGGCCTGATTCTCAGCCAAACGTTTCGCGTCGAGCGTGCCATCGACGACCTGCGCCGTCATCGCCCGCAGGGAATTCATCTGCGGCCGCCGCAGGTCGCGGCGGTCCTCGCGTCGTCCAACTTCACTACCGAGCTCCTGGCGCCGATCCGCTACGGCAACGGCCGGCGTGCGTGGTTCCGCGGCCAGCTCCCAGCAGCCGCACGCCTCGTCACCGGCTATGGAATGACCGAAATGTCGGGTTA
>CALJUJ010000518.1 GCA_937975525.1 uncultured bacterium | reverse complement strand
CCCGGCACAAGGCAAGGTCGACCAGCTGCCGTACGCCGTCTTCGTCAAGGCCGGCAACGACGGCACCAACACCGTCGTGCAGATCGAGCGCATCGCCCGCGGGTATCCGTTCCGCAAGGTCGCCGAACCCGTCATCGTACGCGGCGACATCGGCGCCGACGATGTTGCCCGCGTCGGAGAGCTGGCCCAGGGTCTCGCCGCCGGGCTCGCCTTCGGCATCTATTGAACGCTCGCGCTCGGCTGCGGCCGCCGTTCACGCCGCCTCGGGGTGGTCTCATCCGCCCAAACTGCTAGGAGCGGGTAGTCGCGCTGGCGCGGCGGAAGGAGCTGTTCATGGGTCGACGCGTCGTGATCGTTGGGGCTGGCCTCGCGGGCCTGACCTGCGCCCGGGAGCTGGCGCTGCGGGGCATCGCCTCGATCGTGGTCGAAGCCGACGGAGTCGTCGGCGGTCGAGTGCGCACGGACGTCGTCGAGGGCTTTCCCCTCGATCGCGGTTTTCAGGTGCTTCTCACCGCGTATCCGGAAACCGTTCGCTGGCTCGACTACGAGGCCCTCGACCTGCAGACCTTCTACGCCGGCGCGCTCACCTACTGCGACGGCGGCCTCCATCGAATCGCCGATCCCTGGCGGCACCCCGTCGATGCCGTCGCCTCGCTGCACGGACCGGTGGGATCCCTCCTCGACAAGGCGCGCATCGCCTGGTTGCGGATCCGATTGACGCGACGCGCCCCGGAGGATCTCCTCGCACTGCCCGAGTCGACGACCGCCGAGCGCCTGCAGGCCCTGGGCTTCTCCGACTCGATCATCCGCACCTTCTTGCGTCCTTTCTTTGCCGCGGTGTTCCTCGATCACGACCTCGCGACCACCAGCCGCATGTTCGACTTCACCTTTCGGATGTTCTCGACGGGTCGCGTCGCCGTGCCTGCCGCCGGCATGGGCGCCATTCCCGCACAACTCGCGGCGAGCCTCCCGTCGGGCTCGGTCGTCACCGGCACCGAGGTGGCGTCGGTGTCGCCTGCGGGCGTCGTGACCCGGTCCGGCGAGACGATCAGAGGAGACGCCGTGGTCGTCGCCACCGGCGCCGTGGCCGCTGCGTCGCTGCTCGAACGCGAAGCGCCGGCTCGCGGCCGCTCCGTGCGATGCGTGTATTTCGTCGCCGACCAAGCTCCCACCGATCCCTACACGCTCGTGCTGAACGGCGAAGGGGGCGGAGCGGTCAACAACGTTTGCGTCAGACCGGGCCTGCCGGGAACCGAGGGAGCGCTCGTGTCCGCCACCCTGCTGGAGCCTTTCCCTCACGAGCGCGACGCCAGCGCCGAAACGGCCCGCGAACAGCTGATCTGCTGGATTGGGGAAGGCGTGCGGTCGTGGCGTCACTTGCGTGCGTACGACGGGTTCGACGCACTGCCCGACCAATGCGTCGGCGCCCTCGATCCGGCCCACGAGCAACCGCGCGTACGTGCGGGATTGTACCTATGCGGCGACCACTGCAACGCCGGCTCGATCAATGGAGCAATGGCTTCGGGGCGGCGCGCCGCCGAGGCGCTGGTCGCCGAGCTTGCCGCCGCGGGTTGAGCAACCTGCCGCCCGCGCTGGCGGCCAGGATCAACGGCGGTCGTCCGTGTCGAGCTCGTCGACGAAATCGAGGAGTTGCCGAACTTCGAGGGGCTTGCGGAACCAGGCGGCCACCTCGCCGAGCGTCCGCTTCGGTTTCGCCGATGCCGAGCAGACGACGACCGGCACGCCATCCGCAGCGTCCCGGAGCGGCCCCCAGACCGCCCGCACGCCGCGGGGGTCGGGGATCTCGAGCCCGATGACGATCGCGTCGAGCCGCGACGCGACGTCCAACTCGGCGCGCGCCTCCTGCAGTGACGGCGCCGTACGTACGCGATGCCCGCGCAGGCGCAACGCGCGGCCGATCGAGCTACGAACGACGGAGTCGCTGTCCGCCACCAGCACGCATGCCATGGGCCACCTGTAGTCGTTCTTCGTCGAGGGCGCCGTCGAGCACGTCCAACCCATGTCGCTCGACGGATTCGGCGAGCGACAGCAAGCGCCGACGCAGACGGCGTCCGTCGATGTCGGCGAGGTCACAGATGCTGTCGAAGGTGAAACACGAGCTGCGGTCGCGGGTGCTGATCCAGCGGCGCGCATCGAGGAAGAGCTTCCTCTCGCCGCCCCGTTTGGCACGGCAGTAGCCGAGCAGATCGAGCGCGGCGCGCTGAAGGACCGCCAGCGCGAGGCGGCGGGCGGGCTGGCGCGCCAGAATGCGCGCGCGTTCGTCGAACGCCGGCACGAACGTCGTTCCGTTCGCCGGACGGAATTCGGTCCCCGTACTGGCGGCCGCCGTCGTTTGGGATGCAAAGGCCATGGTCGTCTCCCTCCTGAGGGAACCAAGAGCAGCAGCATCCGTGCCAGCCGCGGCACGACGCATTGCCAAACCAGCACGCCGCGGAGGCGCTAGCGGCCTTACACGCAGTCGCAATCGTACACACGGCGTCCCTACTCCCGGACGCCAGCTTGCTGATCCGCTGATGCGCCGGTTATGCTGCCGGCATGCTCGATGCGTTGGTTCTCGAAGATGATGATGCC
>CALJUJ010000517.1 GCA_937975525.1 uncultured bacterium | reverse complement strand
CGACGGCTCGACAGCTGCAGACAAAGCCCACGACGGGCTCGCGCCCCGTGGAGCGGCGCGGTCGCTCGGACAGGGGATGCCGCGCTGGATGCGGTCGATTCGTCATTCATCCCGATCGTCGCGACATCCCCGGAAAGGCCACGACGGCGGCGGGCTCAGCCGCCGAGGATCTGCGTCTCGGCGTGCGCCTTCATCAGCGCGGCGTCCGCCGGCAACACGAACCCCGCCTCCACGGCGGCGTCGGTCGCCGCGTGAAACGCCGTGACGTAGTCCGCCTGCGTCGGGTACAGCGCTGCGAGCTTCTCCGCCGAGAACGGCACCGTCGTGCCGAACAGCAGGCAGAACAGCGAGCCCGCCTGGCCTTCGCCCGACAGGGTTGCGATCGGCACGTCCACCTGTGGCGTGCGGATACCGCCGACGGCATTGCCGTGCTCGTCGCGGACCAGCCGGTTCCCCGCCACTTCCAGGCGCGGGGCGATCGGCGGCGGCACACCGTCGCGAACCCAGCGATTCAGGGCGTCGACCGCGGCCTTCAATACCCAGTGATGCGGCCCCGAGTTGATGGGCGCGCCGCACGCAGGCGCGAACGGCTGCGGCCGTGTCGTAATGACGATCTCCGCGACGTCCGGCGAGCCGCCGCGATCCGTCAGCCCGACCACCGTGGTGTAGGTGTCGGCATGCGCCGTTCCCGCCACCTCCCACAGCCGGAAGCGCTCGCTGTCCGGCTGGCGAGCCGGGAGGAAGCCGAGCAGCGTGAGGTCGGTCTCCGCCTGAAACGTCAGGACGGGCACGTTGATGTCGTCGCGAATCCGCGTCGCTCCCGGCGTGGCGATCATCTCGAGCGGGGCTTGCGACAAGGGCGCCGGCAGCAAGCTGCCGCGGCTGTGGATGAGAAAGCCGTCGAAGATGTCGTCGCGTGGGTGGATCGCATTGGCGTAGACGGTCATGCGGAACGCCGACTGCGACTCGCCCGCTGCGATCACCGCCGCAGGCCGCAGTCCGTCGAGCACGTCGACGCCGTTGGGGCGGCGCAAGGCCTGCGCGACCTGCGAGAAGATGTCGTAGGAGAAGCTGTCGCCCGGATGCTCGAGCGTCGCGTAGCGCTCGGGGTCGACCTGCTTCAGGGGCAGCGTCGGGAGGCCCGGCAGCGCCGGAGCGCCGCCCTCGACGCCGACGGCCTGCGCCGAGACCCCGACCCAAGCGTACCCAGATCGCGTCAGCTCGGTGTGCGCCATGATCCAATCCGGGGCTGCATCGAGACCGCCGCTGACGTTGAGCCATTCGACCAGAACCGTACCGTTGAACTCGCTCGGGTCGAGCGGCCGGTGCACGAGGATGCGCGTCGTGTAGCTCGCGCTCGCCGCCGGCTCCACGGACCAGAGCCCATCGAGCCCCAGCTCACCCGTGCTGCGGTAGGCCGTCGCCGTGCCGGAGAGAAAGAACTCCGCCTGCGAATAGCCGACCAGGGCGAGATCGAACAGGCTCGCCGCGACGAACGGCTCGCCACCGCCGCCGGTGACCGGTCCGGTAGCGAGGGGCTGGGCGACATCCGCGCCTCGTTGCGATTCGATGGAGTCGTCGTCGTCGCCGCAGCCAGCGGCGACGAGCACGCAGATTCCGATTCCAGCGACGGTGGCGAAGGTCGTGCGGGTTCGCAGCATGCGGCATCCTCGTTCTGGTGAGTCGCGCTCGTCGTAGCCCAGGTGCCGGACGACGCCAAGGGCTGACACACCGATTGTCTCGACCGCAGCCCTGTGGGAGGCTGCGCGCCGACGAGACGACGGAGAAGGAGGGGCCGCAGCCATGTACGAGCACGGCATGATCGCACCGGTCCTGGCACTCATCGCCTGGACGTTCGTGATGTGGGCTTGGATGTACCTAAAACGCATCCCGGCGATGCAACGCGAACGGGTCGACATGGCCGAGCTCACCCGAACCGGAAAGAAGCTCGAGTTGCCTGCCGAGGTGGCGCGCGTCGCGGACAACTACAACCACCTGCACGAGCAACCGACCCTCTTCTACGCGCTCGCACTCGCCGCCCAGCTCGCCGGAGCGGGCGACGCCACCAACATCGGTCTCGCCTGGGGCTACGTCACCCTGCGGATCGTCCATTCGCTCGTGCAGGCGACCGTGAACATCATTCCGGTGCGCTTCGCGGTCTTCTCGCTCGGCTCGTTGGTGCTGTTCGTACTGCTCGTGCGGACGCTCTTGGCACTGTGAGCGATACGGATGCAGCCGTGCACACCCAGCGCTGCACGCGACTCCGGCCGTTGCCCCGACAGGGGCTCCGCCGCAGAGTCGGTCGGCAACGAAAGGGAGGTAGGCCGTGACGAGCTCGATCGATCGTGATCCCACCCGTGCCGTCCTCGAGCGGCTGCACGCCGACGCCAAGGGCGACCGCTTTCGCTTCGTCGGACTCGCTCCCGCAGTTCTCCTCGGACTCGCCAGGGGCAAGGGGCTCTGGGACGTCCTCACCCCGGAGGCGATGAAGGACTTCTACATCCCGGTATCGCCCGAGCAGGGCCGCTTTCTCTACCTGACGGCCCGGGCGATCGGCGCGCGCACCGCGGTCGAGTTCGGCACCTCGTTCGG
>CALJUJ010000516.1 GCA_937975525.1 uncultured bacterium | reverse complement strand
GCGAGCTGCATCCGCACGACGTCGTGGAGCAGGTGCTCGCGCACCGGCGCCGCGAAGACGGCTGCGGGCAGATCGACGCGCCCGACGGGCTCGTTCGCGCGCGACACCATCTCGATGCTGGCCGATTCGCTCACGCGTGACCTCCCTTGATCGCCGGCACGACGGTGACGAGGCCACCGTTCGCGCCGGGAATGGCGCCGCGGATGAAGAGCAGGTTGTCTTCGGCGCGTACCTCGACGACTTCGAGATTCTGCATGGTCACCCGCTCGTTGCCGTACTGACCGGCCATGCGCTTGCCCTTGAACACGCGACCTGGATAGGAGCGGTTGCCGATCGAGCCACCGTGCCGAAAGTACTCGTGCGTGCCGTGACTTCCCGGGAATCCGCCGAAGTTGTGTCGCTTCAGGAGTCCGGTGAAGCCACGGCCCTTCGAGGTGCCGGCCACGTCGATCCGATCGCCTACCTTGAACACGTCCGCAACGCGCAGCTCCTGGCCGACGCTGAATTCCTGATCGGCGCCGGGACGAAACTCGCGCAGAACTCGGAACACACCCTTTTCCGCCTTGAGACAGTGCTCGCGCAGCGCCTTCGATACGCGCTGGGGCTTGCGCTGTCCGAAGCCCAGCTGCACCGCAGCGTAGCCGTCGCTCGCCGGGGTCTTCGCCTGGACGACGGTGCACGGTCCGGTCTCCACGACGGTGACGGGGACGAGCTCCCCGGCCGCGGTGAAGACTTGGGTCATGCCCCGCTTCTTGCCAATCAATCCGACCATCGTCGTTTCGTCTCTCGTGCGCGCTCCGCGCTCACTGCAGCTTGATCTCGACGTCGACGCCCGCGGCGAGGTCGAGCTTGCCCAGCGCATCGATCGTTTGCTGGGTGGGCTCGAGAATGTCGAGAAGCCGCTTGTGGGTGCGGATCTCGAACTGCTCGCGCGATTTCTTGTCGACGTGCGGCGATCGGTTGACGGTGAACCTCTCGATATGGGTCGGCAGGGGAATGGGCCCGGCGACACGGCCGCCCGTCTGACGGACGGTCTCGACGATCTCCTTGACCGACTGGTCGAGAAGCCGGTGATCGTACGCCTTCAAGCGGATGCGGATTTTTTCGTTCATCATGACGCGCGACGCCTCGATCCGTGCACCAGACCTGCCCCCATCCGTCCTACTCGATGATCTTCGTGACGACGCCGGCGCCGACGGTACGACCGCCCTCGCGGACCGCGAAACGCAGGCCCTCGTCCATGGCGATCGGCGTGATCAGCTTCATCGTGATCTTGATGTTGTCGCCGGGCATCACCATTTCGGTGCCTTCCGGCAGATTGATCACACCCGTCACGTCGGTGGTACGGAAGTACGCCTGCGGGCGATATCCGTTGAAGAACGGAGTATGGCGGCCACCCTCCTCCTTCTTGAGGACGTAGATCTCGGCCTCGAAGTGAGTGTGCGGGGTGATGCTACCCGGGGCGGCGAGCACCTGGCCGCGCTCGATGTCCTCGCGCTTCACACCGCGGAGCAGAGCGCCGATGTTGTCGCCGGCGACGCCTTCGTCGAGGATCTTGCGAAACATCTCGACGCCCGTGACCGTGGTCTTCTGGGTGTCGCGGATGCCGACGATGGCGATCTCGTCGCCCGTCTTCACTCGCCCGCGCTCGACACGGCCGGTCGCCACGGTGCCGCGGCCCTGGATGGTGAAGACGTCCTCGACCGGCATCAGGAACGGCTTGTCGACCTCGCGCTCCGGCTGCGGGATGTAGGAGTCGACCGCTTCCATCAGCTTGACGATCGATGCCACGCCGAGATCGCCCGCGTCGCCCTCGAGCGCTTTCAGCGCGCTGCCGCGCACGATCGGAATGTCGTCGCCGGGGAACTCGTACTTCGACAGCAACTCACGGACTTCGAGCTCGACGAGCTCGAGCAGCTCCTCGTCGTCGACCATGTCGCACTTGTTGAGGAAAACCACCATCGCCGGGACGCCGACCTGACGCGCCAGGAGGATGTGCTCGCGCGTCTGCGGCATCGGACCGTCCGAGGCTGCTACGACCAGGATGGCGCCGTCCATCTGCGCGGCACCGGTGATCATGTTCTTCACGTAGTCCGCGTGGCCGGGACAATCGACGTGCGCGTAGTGGCGATTCGGCGTCTCGTACTCGACGTGTGCCGTCGAGATCGTGATACCGCGCGCCTTCTCCTCGGGCGCCTTGTCGATCTGGTCGAACGGCGTGTACTCACCGCCCCCCTGCTCTGCCATGACCTTGGTGATCGCCGCGGTCAGCGTGGTCTTGCCGTGGTCGATGTGCCCGATCGTTCCGATGTTTGCGTGCGGCTTGTTCCGCTCGAACTTCTGCTTGGACATGTCGCTTTCCTCCCGGTCCGGTGGTTTCTACGCTCCGACGGCCTTTGCGGTGATCTCCTCGGAGATGGTTTGCGGCACTGGTTCGTAATGTGAGAATTGCATGGTGTACGTCGCACGGCCCTGCGTCATCGACCTGAGGTCGGTGGCGTACCCGAAAATCTGCGCCAGCGGCACCTCGGTACGGATGACCTGCGCGGTGCCACGCGCGTCCATACCGAGGACGCGGCCGCGACGGCTGCTGACGTCACCGATGACGTCCCCCATGAAGTCCTCGGGCACGACGATCTCCACCTTCATGATCGGCTCAAGAATCACCGGGCTGGCCTTGCGGGCGGCCTCCTTGGTGCACATCGAGCCCGCGATGCGGAAGGCGATCTCGGACGAGTCGACTTCGTGGTACGAGCCGTCGAGTACGGTTGCGCGTACGTCGACGAGGGGATAACCGGCGATCGCGCCCGTCTCCATGGCGTCGACGACGCCTTTTTCGATCGCGGGAATGTATTCACGCGGGATGACCCCACCCTTGGTCGCGTCGACGAATTCGAAGCCCTTGCCTGCCCCGAGGGGCTCGACGCGGAGCACGACGTGCCCGTACTGGCCGCGTCCGCCCGACTGGCGCACGAACTTGGTCTCATGATCGACCGGCTTGCGGATCGTCTCTTTGTAGGAAACCTGCGGCTGGCCGACGTTGGCGTCGACCTTGAACTCGCGCAGCAGGCGATCGACGATGATCTCGAGGTGCAACTCGCCCATCCCGGCGATGATGGTCTGTCCGGTGTCGCGGTCGGTGCTCACGCGGAACGACGGATCCTCGGCCGCGAGCTTCTGCAGCGAAACGCCGAGCTTCTCCTGGTCTCCCTTGGTCTTCGGCTCGATGGCGATCGCGATCACCGGCTCGGGGAAGTCGATCGCCTCGAGCTCGACCGGCTTGCGCTCGTCGCACAAGGTGTTGCCGGTGGTCGTGTCGCGCAAGCCGACGGCGGCGCAGATGTCGCCCGCGTGCACCTCCTTGATGTCCTCGCGCTTGTTGGCGTGCATCTTCAGGAGGCGCCCGATGCGTTCCTTCTTGCCCTTGGTCGAGTTGAGCACGTAGGAGCCGGTCTCGGCCTTGCCCGAATACACCCGCAGGAAGGTGAGGCTGCCCACGTAGGGATCGGTCATGATCTTGAACGCGAGGGCCGCGAACGGCGCATCGACGCTCGTCGGACGCACGACCGATTCGCCCGTGTCGGGGTTCGTGCCCTCGACGTTGTCGACGTCCGTCGGCGCGGGCAAGAAGGAGACGACGGCGTCGAGAAGCGGCTGCACGCCCTTGTTCTTGAAGGCGGTACCGCACAGGACGGGCACGATCTTCAGCTTGAGGGTCGCCTTGCGAATGGCGGCGCGCAGCTGCTCGTCGTCGATGTCGGCTCCTTCGAGGTACTTTTCGAGGAGCGCCTCGTCCCCCTCGGCGACGGCGTCGAGAAGCGCGTCGCGGTGCGTCGCCGCAGCGTCGGCCAAGTCCGCGGGGATGTCTTCGGTCCGGTAGTTGGCGCCCAGGCTCTCATCGTCCCATACGATCGCCTTCATCGAGACGATATCGACGACGCCACGGAACTGGTCCTCGCTGCCGATCGGAATCTGTACCGGAATCGGGTTGGCGCCCAGCCGGTCGCGCAGCATGGCGACGCAGCGGTCGAAGTCCGCGCCGACGCGGTCCATTTTGTTGACGAAGGCGATCCGTGGGACCTTGTACTTGTCCGCCTGGCGCCACACGGTCTCGGACTGCGGCTCGACTCCGCCGACCGAGCAGAACACGGCGACGGCGCCGTCGAGCACGCGCAGGGAGCGTTCGACCTCGATCGTGAAGTCGACATGCC
>CALJUJ010000515.1 GCA_937975525.1 uncultured bacterium | reverse complement strand
TTATCCCGGGCTCCGACGACGTGAGGCGCGTTCGCCAGAGCTACCTCGAGCGCTACCTTCCCTGGACGATGGTCGAGGACGTGTTTCTCGGCCAGGCCGACCCCGAGAAGCTGCGCGACGTCGACGGCGACGTACGACAACGCGACATCGCGGTCGGCGCTTTGCTGGCCCCTGTCGCCACCGCGCGGACGTCGTTGCGCTTGTGGGGCGACGTGTTCCTCGAGCCACTGACGATCGTGCTCGGTCTCGGCGGGATCGTACTCGCCCTGCGGCAGCGACTTCCGGCCCCCGCTTGGCTGCTCACGTTCCTGGCGGCCGTTTGGTTGCCGGGCTTCACCTCGTCCTACGACCGCCCCTCGCTGATCCGCATGGCACTGCTGCCGGTCGTGTTCGCCGTGCTCGCCGGGTGCGCGGGCGTCGCGCTGGCGCGACTCGGCGGCGGGAGGACGTGCGTGCGCATCGCCGCACTCGCCGCGGCCATGGCTGCCAGCGGCCTCTGGCTCTTCGACGGGGTGTTTCCGCAGCGTCTGGCCAAGTCATGGATAACGATCGCCGTCGAAGCGTGCGGCGACGAGGAACGCTGTCTGTTGATCGATTTCGCCCAGGACGAGCGCCTCGGCTGGTTGCGCGTAGCCTCGATGGGCGCCGCCTTCGGATCCCGGGTGACGTCGACCGCCAGCGTCGCCGACGTTTCATCGCTGCGTGCCGCCGTACGCGCTGCCGACGCGGATTGGATCGCCTGGAGCCCCGCCCTGGAAGCCAGGACTGCGCTCGCCGCCGACGTCTGCGGCAGCTTCCCTCGCGCGCGCCTCTTCGCCGCCACCGATGCCGCCCGCCTGTCCCACGCGCGACTCGCTTACGTCGGCGACGGCGCCCCCACGGTGGACGGCGCGCGCCAACGACTGCGCGAGATCCCGTGCGCTGTGCACCTCGACCCGGGGAGCACCGACTCGTTGCGGTGAAGGCGCGCGAGATCTACGCTCCAAGCCTGTAGTCCGGGTGGACACGAACGAGATGATCCATCACGCCTCAACCGCGAGTCTGCTGGCAACGGCCGTCGCAATCGCCATCGTCGCTGCCCATCCCGCCGTGGGCCAGCCGACGCCGAGCGCGTGCGTCGGTGACTGCAGCGGTGATGCGGCCGTCACGATCGACGAGATCGTCCGTGGGGTCGCCATCGCGCTGGGAAGCGTTTCCCTGGACGAATGCCCCGCATTCGACCGGGATGCGAGCGGAACGTTGACCGTCGACGAGCTGACGAGCGCGATCGCGAGCGCCCTCAACGGCTGCCCGACTCCGCCACCGACCCCTTCGCCGACGCCGACACCTCCCGGTGGCGTTCGCTTCACCGAGGTGGCCGCCGAGGCCGGGCTGGTCGTGACCAAGCTCCCGCCGCGCGAGCACCCGCATTGCCTGCAGCCTTTCGACCCGAGCTTCCCGCTCACGGGCACCCAGTGCCAGTCCGAGAACTTCGCCGGCGGCATCGCGGTCGGCGACGCCGACGGCGATGGCCGCGACGACCTGTACGTGACCCGCGTCTACCAGCCGGACCTGCTGTTCCGGAACTCGGGGGACGGCACGTTCGAGGACGTCTCCCGTGCGGCCGGCATCGACTTGCCGCTCGGCACCAACGGCGCCGCCTGGGCCGATTTCGACAACGACGGCGACCAAGACCTGTACGTGACGACGATGGGCGAAGTCCGCAACTTACTGTTCGTCAACGACGGAACCGGCCGCTTCGTCGAGGAAGCCGAGCGGCGCGGCGCCGACGTCTTTTCCGGCACGCCGCACTACGGGATGAGCGTCGCGGTCGGCGACTACGACCGCGACGGCTGGCTCGATCTCTACGCGGCCGAGTGGCACCAGGAATACGAGCGCGACGAGCCCTTCCCTCCGGTGCATTCACGTCTGCTGCGCAACCGCGGCGCTGAGGCCCCTGGCTTCTTCGAGGACACGACCGCAGCGGCCGGCGTCGAAATCGACCCCAACGATCGCTACCCGCGCGCGATCCTCACGTTCGCGCCCGCCTTCGTCGACCTCGACGGGGATGGCTGGCAGGACCTCGCGCTCGTCGCGGACACGGGCACCACGCGGCTCTTCTGGAACCGCGGAGACGGCACGTTCGAAGACGGAACCGAAGCTGCGGGCGTGGCCCAGGCCGGCTCGGAGATGGGCTCGACGTTCGGTGACCTCGACGGCGACGGCGACCTCGACTGGTTCGTGACCAACATTTCCTGCGAGCCGCCGTACGCGCTGCCACTGTTCGCTCAGAGCGAGTGCTTCGGTAATCGCTTCTACCGCAACGAGGGCGATCGAGTCTTCTCCGAGCACGCCGAGTCGATGGGCCTCGAGATCGGCCACTGGGGATGGGGAGCGGTGTTCTTCGATGCCGACAACGACGCCGATCTCGACCTCGCCATGACCAACGGCATCGAGTTCGCCGGCGAGTACGACGAGTGGATCGGCTCGCCCTACCATGCCGACCCCTCGCGCTTCTGGCGCAACGATGGCGGCATCATGGTCGAATCGGCCGCGGCCGCCGGGCTGCTCGACCATGGCAAGGGTAAGGGGATTCTCACCTTCGACTACGACGAGGACGGCGACCTCGACGTGTTCGTCGCCAACTCCAACGGTCCGGTGCTGCTGCACCGCAACGACACGGTCGACCCTGGCGACTGGCTGCGAGTGGACGTTCGCGGCAGCGTGTCGAATCGCGACGGACTGGGCGCCCGAGTCGAGGTGCGGACTCGGCCCGACGGCCCCGTTCAGATCCGCGAGATCGGTGTCGCCAGCCACTACCTGAGCCAGGGTGAGCGCACCGCCCATTTCGGGCTCGGCGCCGGTGTCGGCACGGTCGATCGGGTACGGGTCACGTGGCCCGCGAGCCAGGCCGAGGTCGTCCTCCGCGACGTCGCCCGCAACCAGACGTTGGTCGTCACCGAGCCTGCGGGCGAGTGATCAGTTCAAGAAGCGTACGACCGCTTCGCCGACGAGCTTGGCCGCCGGCGTCGGCAGCCAGCGGAAGGGTGCGCGCAGCCACGGGTACGCGTCGCTGTAGTCGACGTGCGGCACCGCGGCGGCGCGAATCGCCTTGACGTAATACGGCAGCGGCTCGGTGCGGCCGCCGAAGCGTGCCTTGGAGAGCTGCAGCCCCGACTGCCGGGGGGACGACACGCCCAGGTCGAGCCAGCGCAGGCCACGCTCGGCGTAGCTCAACATGACGTCGACCTTCATCAGCGTATCGACCGACAGCCGCCGCAGCTCGGGCGCGGTGGCGCTGAACATGCCCGTGGCCACGTCACCCGCGATTCCGAACAGACAGCCGGCGACGACACGGTCTTCTCGGTCGCGCACGACCCAAAGCTCGACGGCACCGGCGGGGCCGAGCTCGTGCCAAAGGCGCCGCACGAACGACCACGGCTGGGCGACCATTGCATGGCGATCCCGCGACTGGCGCACCCAGAGATCGTGAAAAGCGCGCACGTCGTCGGCGTCGGTCGACGGCTCGAGGCGTACCCCCGCGCCCTGCCACTGGCGCCGCAGGGCGCGGAGCTGGCGACGGAACTTTCCGTCCAGGTTCGCTTCGACCTGCTGCCGCGAGCCGAGCTCGACACACGTCCGCAGGTACGACTCGCGGCGCTCGAGCCCGCGCGCGGCAGCGGCAGGCAGAGGACGCACGGCCTTGATCTCGAGCCAGTCGACGCGTTCCTCGGCAGCGACCTTCAGGCCCGCCGCGACCAGCTCGCCGCAGCGGCGTTCGTCGCCGCAGCTCGGTGACGCGTAGGAGTTGAAGACCGCCGAGGAGAGTTTGCGGCCCAGTAGCGGGCTGCGGGTGAGGAACAACGGGAGCTCGGCGCCGTCGACTTTCACGCTGCGATCGACGAAGCCGTAACTGGCGCAGACCACGGCACGCCATGCTGCGGTATCGTAGATCGTCGACGCGGGTCCGTCCCCTACGCCGGCGCCGCTGTCGCCGCGATCCATGCGCTCCGCGCCTAGTCGCCAGCTCGCGCCGCTGTCAAGTCGCGTCCGCGCGCCTGGCGCCGGAACGGAAACCCTGAGATCATCGCGACCCGTCCCATGCAGCTGCTCAGCGTCATCCTGCCGACCTACAACGAGCGCGTCGCCGCGCCGCGTCTCCTGGGCGAGATCGGCGCCGTGCTCGACGGCGCGGGCATCCCGTTCGCGGCGCTCGTGCTCGACGACGCCAGCC
>CALJUJ010000514.1 GCA_937975525.1 uncultured bacterium | reverse complement strand
GCACGCGTGGTCGAAGAGCTCTCGCAGCGCCGCCTATCGAGCGCAGCATGATCGGGCGCCAGAACGAGCGCGGCCTGGCTGAGCGCTCTCGCCGCCGAACAACGGCCTGGCGCATCAGCTCTGCCAGCCACTGCTCGAGGTGGAGCGAAGCTACCCGGCGGACGCCCGGGACTCGATGCGCATGGCCGACCGAAGGAGGCGACATGCGGCGCGCCATGGCCGAGCGTTCAAGCGTCCGGCTGCATGCGCTCGTCAGGTGGCATGGTCGATCGAGGCAGTGACCGCCAAGGAGCCGGCCTGGCGGACGACCACGTATGACTCCCGCCACGTGTGGACAACGACGCCGTCCGTTCGAAGCAGCTCCCAGGTGACGGTGAGCAGCGCGACTGGGCCGCCAAGGTCGGCGAGCTGTAGATCTCGGTAGCGACAAGTGGCGCAGCCCTGGGCACGATATCCGTCGAGTGTCGTCTGAAAATAGGCGGCGATGGCGGCAGAGGTCGTGAATGCGCGTGCGCCGCCGGTAGCATCGACTGCGAGGAACGGCGGCCTGTAGCGAAGGGCGACATCCTCTCCGCGAAAGGATGCAAAGGCTTCGACGAAACGGTCGAAGAAGCGCTGAGCCTCCGCGATCTCGATCCGCTTCATCAGGCCGCTCCCTCGAAGTCGACGCTCGGCGATGTCGCCCAACGGATCGAGCGCTCAGTTGCGTGGCGCAGGCCGCGGACGGTGGCCGGCGAATCCAACGCTCGCGCCACGAAGCCACCAGACCCCGATTGGGACGCGCCGTGCCACATCGGTTTCGGCGCCTCGTTGGCGGCGAGGCTCCTACGAGATCGTCACGTGCCGCGCCCCGTCAGGTAACGCGTGAACGCCAGTGTGAGTTCGTCGGTGCATCGCTCGCGATAGAACTCGGCGCTCGAACTCATCGCCACTCCCTCGGCTGCCGTCACGAGTACGAAGGAAGCAATGTCGAGATCCGAGACATGGATCTCGCTGCGGTGGGCGGCGAGAAACTCGCGAGTGAGGGCGATCACCCTTCCACGCGCCGCTGCTACACGGCGGCGAAAGAGGCCCTCCGGCACGTGCTCGAGGGCGCGGTACAGCACGGGAGCGTCGGGACGAGCCTCGACGAGCAGCCGGAGCATGCGTCGCAGCCCATCGGCAATCGGTGCACCAGGGTCGAAAGCGACGCGCCGGAGCAATCCAATCAAGCCCTCGATCTCGCGTTGGATCAGTTGGTCGAAGATCTGATCCTTGTCAGCAAAGTACTGGTAGATCGTTCCGACACTCACTCCCGCGCGCTCCGCGATCCGGTTGGTCGTGGCCCCGGCGTACCCGCGGCGCTGGAGAACCTGAGCCGCCGCGTCGAGGACGACCGCGATCGTCTGCTGCGCTCGCGGCTGTTTCGCGTGTCTTCTTGCGGGCTTGGCAACCTTGCGGACCATCGGGAGCCCTCCCCGGAGATGCGAGTACCCGAAACATGAGCACACACTCAGAATATCGCCCAGTCCTTTCACCGCAGCGGATTGCGAGGGGGACGGTCATGACCGACGTCCAGTACGCCTATTCCAGCCAGCCAACGCGCAACCCCTTCCGCTACCTGCTGGCCGTGTGGCGGACGCTGCGCGATCCCACGGACACCTACGAGGTGGCGATCGTAGAGATGGGCTTCGCCCGCTCGCGCCTGGGGCGCCGCTTCGCCCGCTGGGAGGATGTGATCGACGTGCTGCGGCGCGACCCGCGCACGCTCTCGGCCTTGGAGACGAGGCGGCCATGCGACCCGATCGACCTGGATGCGCTCGAGCGAAAGCCCGAAGGCACCCTCGGCCGCGTCTTCGCCAAACACTGCCGGGCACGTGGCCTCGACCCGAACCTCAGCTACATCCCGCCGGAGAGCGAGGTGGACTGGATGCTCCACCACATCGCACTCACGCACGACGTGTGGCACGTCGTGACGGGATGGGGCAACGACCTGCCCGGGGAGACCGGACTCGGCGGATTCTACATGGGACAGCTCGGCGCCCCGCCGTTCTTCGGCTACTTGGTCGGGCTTCTTGCGCTGAGCACCGCGGTTCGGCGCGGCTCGTTCGAGCACTTCATGGACGCCATCACGACTGGCTACGAAATGGGGAAGCGCGCGAACCCACTCTTCGGCGTGGACTGGCCCGCACTGTGGGACGTGCCCCTGGACGACGTCCGCGCCCGATTCGGACTCACCGGGGCAGCTGTCGTGGGAGAGGGCATTCGCACTGCCGCCTGACGGACTCGGGCGCTCCGCTGCGCGGCACAGGCCGGCGGCGGTCGCATAAGCACCCGAGTTCGATGCCAGAGTGCTACCAGATTCCGATTGGAACGCGCTGTTGGATGTCAGCTGCAGCGCCTTGTTGGGCCGAACGCGCGCACCGCCTACGTCAGCACTTCGTTGACCTTCGCGGTATCGACGAACTGCTCCATCTTGACGATCTTCCCATCCTCGAGCTCGAACGTATGCGCGAAGCGCACGCGCAGCTTCTTGCCGGTCGCCTTGTAGATGCCGGTGTACGTCCCCGTGGTGGCGACGCGGTTTCCTTCGACGATGATGTCGTCCAGATGGGCCTGCCAGTCGAGCCACTCGGTCGCCATGCGCATCCAGACGTTGTCCATGACGGCCTGAGGGCCGACGTGGGTTCCCGCGTAGAGGAAGCCTTCCGCTTCCGTCCAGTGAACCTCGTCGCCGAGAAACGCCATCATCGCGCGTGCGTCGCGCGCCGAGAACGCGTCGTATAGGGCTCGGATCAGCTCCCGGCCTTGCACTAGCGATACCCCGTGCAGCCCAACGAACTGGCCGCTCGGCTGCCAGCCGCCGCTTGAGGTGGAGCGAGCCTACCCGGTGGACGCCCAGGACTC
>CALJUJ010000513.1 GCA_937975525.1 uncultured bacterium | reverse complement strand
GCCGGGTAGACGGAAGCGCCGCCGACCACCGACGGCCGATCGAGATCGGCATCGCTGATCGCCGTCATCCACGGCCGGAGACAGAACACCAGGATGATCGTCGGCCGGTGCAAATTGTGCGCGAGGTGATCAGCCGCCGCGATCATGCGTTCCTGACGCGCCCGTTCGCTTTCGGGGAGCGCGTCGATCTGACGGCGATGTCCTGCGGCATACGCCTTCCAGGGCGGCAGATACAGCTCTTGCAGTGACTGCTTGAGCGCAGCGTCGCGGACAACGACGACACGCCAAGGCTGCGCGTTGCCCCCGCTCGGCGCCCAGGTCGCCGCGCGCAAGATGCGCTCGACGACCGCGTCGGGAACGGGGTCCTCGCGCAGCCTGCGCACCGCTCGCGTCGTGCTCATTGCTTCGTACAATCCAATGTCGGCCATGGTACCTATCTCGTTCGAACCGAGCGTTGGGGCAAGCCCCGGCAACGCCCACCGCGCGGCGGAAGCGCGGGCTGGATCTGCGGCTCGCTGGACGCGCGCCGGCATGACTGGAGGTTCCCTCGCGTTGGGCGTAGGCTCAACCCGGTACGGAGGATCAAATGAGCAAGCGTTTCAAAGGGAAAGTAGTCGTCGTCACCGGAGCGTCGAGTGGTGTCGGCGCCGAGGTGGCCAAGAAGTTCGCGGCGGCGGGCGCCAGCGTCGCCCTGGCGGCGCGCAGCGAGGACAAGCTCCACGAAGTGGTCGCCGAGATCGACAAGCACCAGGGCCGCGCACAGTCGTTTCCGACCGACGTCGGCGACGCGCGTGCCTGCGCCCAGCTGCTCGCCGACGTCGAGCAGGCCTTCGGCGGCATCGACATCCTGGTCAACAACGCCGGGACGAATCACCGCGGTCCGGTGGAGGAGCAGGACGTCGACGTGCTCGCGCAGATCGTCCAGGTCAACCTGGTCGCGCCGATCGTTCTCACCCGCCTGGCCCTGCCCTATTTGCGCAAGCGGGGCGGCGGGGCCATCGTCAACGTCGCGTCGATCGCGGGCCAGACGCGGATGCCCGAGGAAGCGACGTACGGCGCCACCAAGGCCGGTCTGCGCTCGTTCGGATTCGCCCTCGGAGAAGAGCTGGCGGATTCGGGGATCACCGTCTCCGCGGTGTCGCCCGGGCCCATCGATACGCCGTTCATCATGGACGAGATCGACGACGTTCCCGGCTACGTCTTCGCCAATCCGATGTCGACGGCCGCCGAGGTCGCCGACCTGGTGCTCGAATCGGCGGCCGACGGCACCGCCGAGCGTACGATTCCGGCGATGACCGGCTACATGGCGCAAATCGGGACGGCGCTGCCGGCGGTCCGTCGCTGGCTGCTCCCGCTGCTCGACCGCCAGGGCCAGGCGGCCAAGGAGGCCTACAAGCAACGCGAAGCCAACAAGAGCAAGCACTGAGGGTCGGCCGTCACTCACGCCACCAGCTATCTCGCGGCGGCGAGCCTTTGGGGTGGCGGATCGGCAACGCGGGTATCGGCCCGTCGACGACGCCGTCGTCAGCGGCTGCGAGGATGGCGCTGGCGCGCGCATCGCCGAGGATCTCGTCGACCTCCGTTCGGTCACGATCGTCGAGCTCCCGGTAGCGCCGGCGCAACTCCGCCAGGCACCAGACGCGATACGGCTTGACCGGTTCGTCCCAATCGACGTCTTGCAGATGCACCTGCAGGCGCTTCTGCCGCTCGCCATGCGCCGTCGCCATCGCCTGCAGGTAGGGAAGATACACGCCGGCAGCTGCCGCGACGAGCGGCCGCGCGGCGGCGGGGACCGTCTTGACCTGCGAACAGCTTCTTGAAGATCGGCGGGTTCTTCGCGAGGCGCTCGGCCTCGTCCAGATCGGAGAGCGCGCCCATCCAGCGCGAGAGATCGCCTGCCATCTGCTCGATGTCGCGACCGACCGAGAACCCGGCCTTGATAACTCTGAAAGCTGCCGCCCCTCTGGCCGCGGCGGGGACCGTCTCGACCGGCGGCGCGGCTGCCACCGCACCCGGGTGAAGGCTCCACATGCGGCCGACCCAGGCGAAGACACGGGGCGCGTTGTCGCGCATGATCCGACCCGGCGTTGGATCGCAGGCGAAGTGCCGGAACATCGAGGCGAAGAACCCGAAATCCGCCGCGCAAGGCCGCGCTCCGAGCACGAAGGGCTGATCCGCGAAGCACGACTCCAGCGTCGCGAGGGTCTGGTGATAGGTCGCTTCGACGGCGGTACGCGTGCGCGCGTTGACGCCGTCGTCGCGCACGAACCACCACCACTGCCGCGCGTACCAATAGAGGCGCTTGGCCGTGAACGGCACCGGCACGCCCGTGAGGTGCGCCGCCAGCCAGCGGCTGACGAGACGTGCGCTGTCCGGGTACGACCAGCGGTAGTGCATCGCCGGCCGCCAGAGCCATTCGTCGGCGAAATCCTCGAGCAGGCGGCTGATGAACCGAACGCTCGGCGAGCGGGGATGAATCGCCGGCTCCGCGTGGAGCGTTTCCACGTAGTCGATGATCGCGGTCGTATCGACCAGCCACGACCCATCGGGCCGCTCGACCTGGGGGGCCTGCATCACGCCCGTGTAGCGTGCCGCGCGCCGCAGGTTGCGGGGCGAGAACGGCACGAGGCGATAGGCGATGCCTTTGGCACGAAGGTAGGCTTCGAGCTTGCCCGTGTAGTAGGACTCGTCCCCGCCGTAGACGGCCCATGCCGTCTCGGCGGCGGCAGGCTGAGGCAACGCCATCGGGACGTTCGTGCTATGAAAGCGCCACGGACGCAACTGCTCGATCCCGGCAAGCATGAGGAGGGCGCATGGACACATTGGCGATGATCATGGCAGGCGGGCGGGGTCAGCGGCTGCATCCTCTCACCAGCCATCGCGCGAAGCCGGCTGTTCCCTTCGGCGGCAACTACCGAATCATCGACTTCGTGCTGAGCAATTTCATCAACAGTGGGCTGCTGCACATCAAGGTGCTGACGCAGTACCTGTCGCACTCGCTGCTGCTGCACCTGCCGCGTGGCTTCAACTTCGGCTCGATCACCGAGCACTACGTCGACGCGATTCCCGCGCAGCAGGACAGCGGCGGATTCGGTTGGTATCGCGGCACGGCCGACGCGATCTACCGCAACCGCAACATCGTCACCGACGAAGGCCCGGAGCACGTCGCCATCTTCGGTGGCGACCACGTCTACAAGATGGACGTCCGCCAGATGATCGACTACCACCGCGACCGCGACGCTGCCTGCACGGTCGCCGCCCTGCCCTTCGACCGGGCGGCCGCGGCCGGCAACTTCGGCGTGATCGAGGTCGATGCGGATTGGCGGATCGTCGGCTTCGAGGAGAAGCCCGCCGACCCCAAACCGATCCCCGACATGCCCGACAAGGCGCTGGTGTCGATGGGCAACTACATCTTCGACGCCGAAACGCTGCTGGAAGTGCTGCCGGCAGACCACGCGAACCCGAACTCGAAGCACGATTTCGGCGGCGACGTCATTCCGGCGATGGTCGCGGAGGGCCGCCGCGTGTTCGCCTACAACTTTCTCGACAACCGCATCCCCGGAGAGAGCGAGCGCGAAGCCGGCTACTGGCGCGACATCGGCACGCTCGACGCGTTCTACGAGGCCAACATGGACCTACGTTCGGTCGAACCCGGGCTGAACCTCTACAACCCGGCGTGGCCGATCCGCTCGGCCAACCTCCACTACCCCGCGGCGAAGTTCGTCTTCGACGAGGAAGGCCGCCGCGGCAGCGCCGTCGACAGCCTCGTGGCCAACGGCGCGATCATCTCCGGTGGCCAGGTCCGGGGCTCGGTGGTCTTCGCCAACGTCTTCGTCCACAGCTACGCCGACATCGACGGCTGCATCTTGATGCAGCACTGCGCCATCGGCCGCGGCGCGCGCCTGCGCCGGGTCATCTGCGACAAGTCGGTCACCATCGAGGACGGCGCCGTCATCGGCGAGGACCTCGAATACGAGCGCTCGCGCTTCCCCGTCTCCGACCAGGGGATCGTCGTCGTCCCCAAAGGCACGGTGGTCCGCCGCGACGGCAGCGTCGCC
>CALJUJ010000512.1 GCA_937975525.1 uncultured bacterium | reverse complement strand
CCGCAGTTCGCCGCCGACGGCGCGGCGGCCTGGGCTCGCCACGAGCCCACCTGGGGCATCTGGGGCATCCCCGAGAGCATCGTCGGCCTCCTGTCGGCCGACCTCGCCGGCCGCGATGCCATCGAGCTCGGCTGCGGCACCGGCTACGTCGGCAGCTGGCTGGCGCGCCGCGGCGCTCGCGTCGTCGGCATCGACCCGTCGCCGGCACAGCTGGCCACCGCCCGCGCCCTGCAGCGCGAGCACGGCATCGCCTTTCCCCTACTGAACGCCGTCGCCGAGCGCGTGCCGTGCCCGCCGGCCCGGTTCGACTTCGCGATCTCCGAGTACGGCGCTTCGATCTGGGCCGATCCGCACGCATGGATTCCCGAGGCCGCGCGCCTGCTGCGGCCCGGCGGGCGGCTCGTCTTCCTCGTCAACTCCTACCTGATGACGCTGTGCATCCCCGCCGAGGACGACGTCGCCGCCGGCGACCGGCTGCTGCGCCCGGGGTTCGACCTGCACCGCATCGACTGGCCGGACGGCAGCACGAACTTCTTCTTGTCGCACGCGGAATGGATCCGCCTGCTGCGCCGCTCCGGATTCGAGGTCGAGGACCTCGTCGAGCTGCGCCCCGGCCCCGAGGCCGAGACCCGCTTTCCGTACGTCACCCGCGACTGGGCGCGGCGCTGGCCCGCCGAAGAGGTTTGGAAGGTCCGCCGGATGTAGCCGCGCGACCACGCCGGAGAGGCGCCGGCGACCTGCAAACTGCCTCTAGCGCTGAGCGCGAAAATAGGGCTAATGGGGGGGATTCATGTTGGCCGGCAGCCTGCCTCGCATGCAGGCGCCGGCCCCGAGAGCTGCAACGCAACCGTATCGAGGACTCGCTGTCATGTCTCGCATTCATCTCGACCAGATCCGCAACATCGGAATCTCCGCTCACATCGATTCCGGAAAGACCACGCTGACCGAGCGCATCCTGTTCTACACCGGCCGCATCCACGCGATTCACGAGGTGCGCGGCAAGGACGGCGTCGGCGCCAAGATGGACTCGATGGACCTCGAGCGCGAGAAGGGCATCACGATCCAATCGGCGGCGACGTACTGCCTGTGGAACGGCTCGCAGCGCAAGCTCGAAGAGCACAACATCAACATCATCGACACCCCCGGGCACGTCGACTTCACGATCGAGGTCGAGCGCGCGTTGCGCGTGCTCGACGGCGCGATCCTCGTCCTCGACTCCGGCAAGGGCGTGCAGTCGCAGTCGATCACCGTCGATCGGCAGATGAAGCGCTACCACGTGCCGCGCATCGCCTTCGTCAACAAGATGGACAACCCGGGCGCCAACTACGAGCGCGTCGCCGAGATGCTGCGTGAAAAGCTGCACCACCACCCGGTGCGCATGCAGGTGCCGATCGGCGCCGAGGACAAGTTCGCCGGCATCATCGATGCGATCACCCAGAAGGCCTACTACTTCGACGGCGCCGACGGCGAGACGATCCGCATCGAAGAGCCGCCCGCCGAGCTCGTCGAGAAGACCAAGGCGACCCATGCCAAGCTGATCGAGGACGTCGCCGAAGTCGACGACATCCTCGCCGAGAAGTACATCGAGGGCGAGGAGATCACCGAGGAGGACATCCACGCCGCGATCCGCCGGGCGACGATCGCGCTCAAGATGACGCCGGTGATGTGCGGCTCGGCGTTCCGCAACAAGGGCGTGCAGCTGCTGCTCGACGCGGTCTGCGCCTATCTGCCGAACCCCAGCGAGAACCACCACGAGGCGTTCGACCAGGACGGCGGCGAGCACAAGATCGAGCTCACCGCCAACGCCTCGCAGCCGCTCGTCGGCCTCGCCTTCAAGCTCACCCAGGACAAGTACGGCCAGCTCACCTACTTCCGCGTCTACCAGGGCACCGTCCGCACCGGCGACACCCTGGTCAACACGTCGAACGCGCAGCGCAAGGTGCGCATCCCGCGCATGTTCCGCATGCACTCGGAGGAGCGCGAGGAGATCCAGCAGGCCGGCCCCGGCGACATCGTCGCCTTCTACGGCGTCGACTGCGCCTCGGGCGAGACGTTCACCGACGGCAAGCTCAACGTGACGCTGACCTCGATGCACGTGCCGAACGCGGTGATCTCGCTGTCGGTGAAGCCGAAGGAGCGCACCACCGAGGCCAACTTCTCGAAGGCGCTCAACCGCTTCACCAAGGAGGATCCGACCTTCCGGGTGCACCTCGACGAGGAGTCGGGCGAGACGATCATCAGCGGCATGGGCGAGCTGCACCTCGACATCTACGTCGAGCGCATGCGCCGCGAGTACAGCTGCGACGTCGTCACCGGCAAGCCACAGGTCGCCTACCGCGAAACGATCACCCAGCGCGGCGAGTTCAACTACACCCACAAGAAGCAGACCGGCGGCTCGGGCCAGTTCGGCCGCGTCGCCGGGTACATCGAGCCGCTGCCGCCGGATTCGGTCGAGACCTACGAGTTCGTCGACGAGATCGTCGGCGGCGCGATCCCGCGCGAGTACATCCCCGCCTGCGACAAGGGCTTCCGCGAGGCGCTGAAGAAGGGCTCGCAGGTCGGCTTCCCCGTCGTCGGGATCCGCTGCACGATCAACGACGGCCAGTCGCACGCCGTCGACTCCTCCGAGATGGCGTTCAAGACGGCGGCGCTGATGGCGTTCCGCGAAGGCTTCGAGAGGGCGAAGCCGGTCGTGCTCGAGCCGATCATGAAGGTCGAGACCGAGGCGCCGCAGGAGTTCCAGGGCGCCGTGGTCGGCATGATCAACCAGCGCCGCGGCATGATCGTCGATACCCACACCGAGGACGGCTCGTTCATCGGTGTGGCCGAGGTGCCGCTGAGCAACATGTTCGGATTCGCCACCGACCTGCGCTCGGGCACCCAGGGCAAGGGCAACTTCACGATGGAATTCTCGAAGTACGCCCCCCTGCCCGCCAGCGAGCAGGCCGACATGATCAAGAAGCACCGCGAGCAGCAGCTCGCGGAATCGAAGAAGTAGCGCATCGCGAGCGCGCGGGAGGCCTCCCGCGCGCTCGCCGCCTTCGCGCCCCGTGCCGCCCCGCCCGGGCCTCCGGGCCTTCCCAACCCTGCAGATCCTGCACCGCCGTACGGACGCCACCCAATCGGGAGGCCTCTAGCACCGAACTTGCATCCCCTCCTTCGGGGTCCCTCGCCGTACGCGCTCACGCAACGGCCAGGACCGTTCCTGCGCGGGTCAACGCCGGTGACGGACGTAAGGGGCCGACGGAGGTAGCAAGCATGCATCCCGACACGCCCATGCGAGCCATGCTGCTCGCGCTGCTACTGATCGCGGGACTCGCCCGCGCCGAGGCGCTCGACACCCGCTTCACCTATCAGGGCTTCCTCGAGCAGGACGGCGAGGCGATCGACGGCATCTGCGATCTCACGTTCGAGCTGTTCGATGCGCTCACCGCCGGCACGCGCCTCGCCGCCAACCAGTTCGCCGTTCACCCGGTGCGCCAGGGCGTCTTCACCGCCACCTTGGACTTCGGCGACCGCTTCGACGGCGGCGACCGCTGGCTGTCCATCCGTGCGCGCTGCCCCGCCAACGTCGGCGCCTTCGGCGACCCCTTCGCGCCGCGCCATCCGATCACGGCAACGCCGTACGCGCTCTACGCCGCAACCGCCGGCAGCGTGCGCGGCAGCGGCAACATCGACCTCGCCGCGTCGACGGCGGACGCCGGCAACGTGCTCAAAGAGGGCCGCTTGTTTCTGCACGACCAGGGGCACGCCAACACCTTTCTCGGCCTCGACGCCGGCGGCGCCATTGCAGGCGGCGAGCGCAACACGGCGGTCGGGGATGGCGCGCTCGCGGCGAACACGGCCGGCAGCGTCAACACCGCCGTCGGCGAAGGCGCGCTCGGCGCGAGCACGACCGGCTCCTACAACGTCGCCGTCGGCGGCCGCGCCCTGGCGGCCAATGTCGAAGGCGTCGGCAACACGGCGGTCGGCACCGGCGCACTCGCCGAGAACACCGCTTCGGGCAACACCGCCGTCGGCCACGGCGCGCTCGCCAGCAACACCTACGGCAGCAAC
>CALJUJ010000511.1 GCA_937975525.1 uncultured bacterium | reverse complement strand
CACGACTGCTTCACGACGTCGGAGTACATGGCGATCGACCACTTCGGACTGACCAAGCCCGGGGAATCCTGGAAGGCGATCGAGGACGGGACGATCGAGATGGGCGGCAAGCTGCCGATCAATCCGAGCGGCGGCTTGATCGGCGCCGGGCACCCGGTGGGCGCGACGGGTACCCGCCAGGTCCTCGATGCCTACAAGCAGGTCACGGAAACCGCCGGCGACTATCAGGTCGACGGGGCGAAGCGGGTGGCGACGCTGAACATCGGGGGCAGCGGCACCACGAGCGTATCGTTCATCGTCGGCAGCTGAGCACATTCCGCGTGCGCGCCTCGATGGCGCGCCCGCGCCTTCCCCCTCCGCACCGGTCCGAGTTCGGTGCCCGTCCGCCCGGCGGACCCACGTTGGCCGCAAGCGGCCGCAAAGAAGGATCGCCATGAGCGACTACGCGAAAGAATCGGTCGAGATGCACGCGCGCACCGGCGGCAAGCTCGGCGTGCAGAGCAAGGTGCCGCTCGCCACCCGCAAGGACCTGAGCCTCGCCTACACCCCCGGCGTCGCCGAGGTGTGCCTCGAGATCGCCCGCGATCCGCGCCGCGTCTTCGACCTGACCATCAAGCGCAACACGGTGGCCGTCGTATCCGATGGCTCGGCCATTCTCGGCATCGGCAACCTCGGGCCCGCGGCGGCGCTGCCCGTGATGGAGGGCAAGGCGATCCTGTTCAAGGAGTTCGCCGGCATCGACGCATTCCCGATCTGCCTCGACGCGCGCGGCGTCGACGAGATCGTCGCCATCGTCGAGGCCATCGCCCCCGTGTTCGGCGGCATCAACCTCGAAGACATCTCGGCACCACGCTGCTTCGAGATCGAGAACCGCCTCCAGGGGATCGGCATCCCCGTCTTCCACGACGACCAGCACGGCACCGCCATCGTCGTCCTCGCGGCGCTGCTCAATGCCCTCGCCGTATCCGGCAAGAACCTCGCCGACTCCAAAGTCGTATTCAGCGGCAGCGGCGCCTCGGCGATCGCCTGCGCCAAGCTGATCATCAGCTGTGGCGAGTCCGGGCTGCTGCCGAAGGTGCGCGACATGCTCATGTGCGACTCGAAGGGCATCGTGCATCGCGACCGCAACGACCTGAATCCGTTCAAGCGCGAGATCGCCGAGATGACCAACGCGGCCGGTCAGACTGGCAATCTGCTCGACGCGATCAAGGAAGCAGACGTCTTCATCGGCTTGTCGCAGGCCGATCTCGTCACCCCGGCGATGGTGCGAACGATGAACGAGCGACCGATCATCTTCGCCATGGCGAATCCCGTCCCCGAGATCATGCCGGACGCGGCCCGCGACGCGGGCGCCGCCGTCGTCGGCACCGGACGCAGCGACTTCCCGAATCAGATCAACAATGTACTCGCGTTTCCGGGCATCTTCCGCGGAGCCCTCGACGCGCATGCGACCGTGATCAACGACGAGATGAAGGTCGCCGCGGCGCGCGCCCTGGCGGCCCTGGTGCGCGAGCCCTCGCCGGAGCGGATCCTCCCCGATCCACTCGACAAGTCGAACGCGTATCGCATCGGCGAGGCGGTCGCCGCTGCGGCACGCGCCGGTGGCGTATGTCGGACGCCGCGAGGCGACGACTGAGGACTGGCCTGCGGCAAGTCGGCCGGGGCGCGCTCCTCGGCGTGGTGCTGGCAACCACCGCACGCGCCGCGGCCGAGGCGGGCGAGCCCGCCACGACCGACGTCACGCTCGACGCATTGATTCGAGCGCTGGGCACCGACGCCACGCCGCTCTCGCCCACCGCGACGCCGTTGCCACCCCTCACGCCGTCGTCGCCGACGGTGCAGGTCCAGCCAGGCCCGGAACCCACCGATCCGCACCCGACGATTCCTCCGGCGCCGCCTGCGCCTGCAGGCGCTGCCGTTCCGCCGTTTGCGCCGGAGATCGTCACCGACGCCGAGCTCGCCGAGCTGATCGAGGCCGTGCGACGCATCACCCCGCTGCCGCGCGTGCCGTCCCCGTAGCGCGCGTGGATCGTGATCAGCGCCTTTGCTAGAACGACGCCATGGAACGACCGCTGAGCAAGCACGTCGCCGTCGTCACCGGAGCGAGCCGTGGCATCGGTAGGGCGACGGCCCTGAGGCTCGCCGAGAACGGCGCCGACGTCGCCCTGATCGCTCGCGACGCCACGGCGCTCGAGTCGGTCGCTCGCGAGGTCGCGCTGCACGGCACGCGGCCGTTGGTCCTCGAAGTCGACATCACCGACGACATCCGACTCGAGGAAGCGCTGCAACGCGCCGTCGTCCAGCTCGGCAGCGTCTCGATTCTCGTCAACGGCGCCGGCGTCGCGCCGCCGCGGACGATGCACGGCAAGGCGGCGATTTCGGAATGGGACCGCATGCTCGCCACCTGCCTGCGCGCGCCCATGGTGCTCAGTCGAATGCTCCTGCCGGACATGCTCGTCCACCGACGCGGCCTCGTCGTCAACATCGCCTCGGTCGCCGCACGCCGGGCCCGTCCCGGAGAAGCCGCATACGCCGCCGCCAAAGCCGGTTTGCTGGCGTTCTCGCATACGTTGTTTCGGGAGGTCCGCAACAGCGGAGTCAAGGTGACGGCGATTTGCCCCGGCTACGTGGATACGGAGTTCATCCCGGAGAACAAGAAGGTCGACCGCGGGAAGTTCCTGCGCCCCGAGGACGTCGCCGACGTCGTCGTGCAGGTCGCCCTCAGCCCAGCGCAGGCCTGCCCGTCCGAAGTGATTCTCGAACCTCAGTTCGACCCGGAAGTGAGGACACCCGCCGCGTGACGGCGGGCGAACCCAAGCCGTGGATCTCGTCGGCAAGGCGGCCGTCGTCACCGGCGCTGCGCGGCGCATCGGTGCGACGATCGCGCATTCACTTGCGGCGCGCGGCGCCTCGGTGGTGGTCCACTACCGCAGCTCGGCGGGCGCCGCCGAAGACACCGTCGCATCGATCCGCGATCGCGGCGGCAGCGCCATCGCCGTCGGCGGAGACTTGTCGCTCGCAGCCGATGCCGAGCGCCTGTTCACCGCAACCCTCGATGCGTTCGGCCGCGCCGACGTTCTCGTCAACAACGCCAGCACCTTTCGTCGCACCCCGGTCGACACGCTCGAGGAAGCCGACTGGGACGACATGATCGACAACAACCTGCACGCGGCGCGCCACCCCGCGCTTCGTTTCGGGCGTTGGATGCGCGACCAGGGAGACGGGGCAATCGTCAACATCGCCGATACCGCCGCCGAGCGTCCGTGGCGAGGCTACCTGCCGTATTCGATCGCCAAGGCGGGTATCGTCGCGCTCACCCGAGGCCTCGCGAAGGAACTCGCGCCTGCAGTTCGCGTCAACGCGATCGCACCCGGCCCGATCGTCTTCCCCGACGACTTCGACGACGCAGCCCGCGAGCGCGAGATCGCCCGCACGTTGCTGCGCCGCGAGGGCCATCCGCAGAACATCGCCGACGCCGTTCTCGCCCTGGTCGAGAACGACTACATCACCGGTGTGCTGCTCCCCGTAGACGGTGGCCGCAGCCTCGCCGCGTGAGGACGATGATGGCCGCGACAGCAGGCTCCGACCCGCTCTGGCAATACGTGTTCGGCAACGAGCGCGCCGTCGAAGTCGAGATCGGCTGCGGCACGGGCACTTTCATTCTGCACGCCGCGGCGGCCGCGCCGGCGACGAACTTCTTCGGCATCGAGCGCGCCTATCGGCGCGCCGACCGCCTGGTCGCCGACGTCGAGGCGCGCGGGCTAGCCAACACACGCATCCTCGCCGCCGACGCCGGCTGCGTCGTCATCCACGTCGTCCCCGACGCCTCGGTCAGGGCCTACCACATCTACTTCCCTGACCCGTGGTGGAAGCGACGGCATTTCCGACGCCGCTACTTCACGCCGGAATTCGCCGCAGCGCTCGAGCGTACGCTGGAGCCCGGCGGCCGGCTCTACCTGGCCACCGACGTCGACGAAGTCATGGACCGGATGCTGGCCGCCGTCGACGCGCATTCGCGCCTGTCGCGACGTCCCGACTTGTGCTCACCGCGCGTCGGCCTGACGGCGTTCGAGAAGAAGGGCCTGGCCCGTGGAGCGAGCATCCGCGACGCCGTGTTCGAACGTATCCGCTGACCAGCAGCCGCCGCACTAGCGTGGCGGCAGCAGCGCGGCACCGATGACCCCGGCCGAGTCCCCGAGCTCGTGGCGGACGATCGGGGTTCGCAGCTCGTCGTTGAAGACGTAGCGAGCCACCGCCTCGCGTCCGGCGGCGTAGAGCTCGTCGATGTTCGACAAGCCGCCACCGAGAACGACGACGTCGGGATCGAGAATGTCGATCAGATTCGCCAGCGCCCTGCCGTATCGATCGAGGAAGGCCGCCATGGCCGCCAGCGCGCGCGTTTCGCCGGCGCGACTCGCCGCCACCAGGGCCGCCATGTCCGCCGCGTCGCCGCCCGCCTCACGGTAGGCGCGCACGACGGCCGGTCCCGAGATCAGCGCCTCGACGCAGCCGCGTTGTCCGCAGTAGCAAGGCGGCCCCTCGGGATCGATCGAGTGGTGTCCCCACTCGCCGGCGATCCGTTGGTTGCCGGCGTGCACGCGTCCGTCGATCACGAGGCCACCCCCGACACCGGTCCCGAGGATCACACCGAAGGCGAGTCGCGCGCCCCTCGCGGCTCCCAGGGTCGCCTCGGCGAGGGCGAAACAGTTCGCGTCGTTCTCGAGGACGACCGGCAGTCCGGTCCGTGCCTCCAGATCGTCGCGCAGCGGCCGACCATTGAGACAGGTCGTGTTGGAGTTCTTCACCGCTCCGGTCACCGCCGAGATCGCGCCCGGTGCACCGACGCCGAGATGGCGCAGCTGCGGAGCATGGTGGCGCAGATGGTAGACGAGATCGGCGACGGCACCGCAGATGTGATCATAGCCGCGCTCGCGACAGGTCGGAACGCGCTCGCGCCGAACGATGGCGCCGCTACCGTCGAGAACCGCGCCCTCGACCTTGGTACCGCCGAGGTCGATGCCGATCCGCTGCCCGATCTTCGCGCCCATCAATTCTCTGTATCGGAGCAGCGCCCGGGCGCAAAGGCGGCGCGCAGTTGGCAAGGCAGCAGCGAAAGGTCAAACTCGCATCGGTGATTCGATGTTTCCGGTATCCACGGAAAAGCAGCGCGAGCTCGCCGAACGACTCGAGAGCCTCGGAATCGTCGAGAGTGATCTCGAGGAGACATTCGTGCGGTCGGGCGGCAAGGGCGGCCAGAACGTCAACAAGGTCGCAACCTGTGTCGTGCTGGTCCACGTCCCGTCCGGAACCTCGGTGAAGTGCCAGGACGGCCGCTCGCAGGCGATGAATCGCTTTCTGGCGCGGCGCATGCTCGCCGACCGGATCGAGTCCGAGCGCCTCGGCGAGGCGAGCCGCGAAGCCCAGCGCGTCGCCCGGATCCGTCGCCAGAAGCGGCGCCGCTCGCGGCGCGCCAAGGAGAAGATCCTCCGCGACAAGCACCATCGCGCCGAGATCAAGGGCCAGCGTGCTCCCGTCCGTAGCGGCGACGACTAGTCGCCCGACGTCGACGCGAGGTGATCTCGTGCTTCAAAGACCTCCACCAGCCAGCCTACAATGGGGCATGCGCCTGTCGTCCTCGTCTCGCCGCCAGCGGCTTCGTTGGGTCGCAATGGGACTCCTCGCGGTCGCAACGCTCGCAGCGCGCCCCGCTGCGGCGTGCCCCGGCGATTGCGGCATGGACGGTTCGGTCACGGTCGACGAGATCGTGACGGCGCTGGCCATCGCCATCGGCAACCAGCCGGTCACGGCGTGCGCGGCCGCCGACCGGGACGAAGACGGGGAAGTCCGCGTCGACGAGTTGGTGGCCGCCATCGACGCCGCCTTGCGGGGCTGCGCGGCCGCGTTCACCGAGGTGAGCCAAGCCGCGGGCGTCGACTTCGGGGGCCTGCCGGCGACCAGCGCCGCTGCCGGCGACTACGACGGTGACGGCTGGATCGATCTCATCGTGGTCGATCGCCGCACCCGGGGATCTCTATACCGCAATCGCGGCGACGGGACCTTCGTCGACGCCACGGATGCAGCCGGACTCGAGCTTCCCGAGCTGGGCGCGGTCGGCCCGGCCTGGGGAGACATCGACAACGACGGGGACCTCGACCTCTACCTGACCGCGAACGGCGAGGACGAGAGGCGGTTCTACCTGTTCGTCAACGACGGCGACGGCGGCTTTCGCGAAGAGGGGATCGAACGAGGAGCGGCCGTCGCCACCGAGTTCGAGCACCGCGGCATGAGCGTTACGTTCGGCGACTACGACCGCGACGGCTACCTCGACATCCACACCACCGAGTGGAGCGGCAGCCTCGCCGGCCTCGAAGGCGCCGAATCGCATGCACGCCTGTTGCGCAACCGCGGCGCCGAGCAGCCCGGGTACTTCGACGACGTCACCGTTGCGGCCGGCGTCGTTCTCGACGCCGATCCGTTCGGCTCGTCCGAGCTGGTCGTGCCACTCTCGTTCGCATCGCGCTTCGTCGACCTGGACGACGACGGTTGGCCCGATCTCGCCGTCACTTCCGACTTCGGCACCAGCCGGCTTTTTTGGAACCAGGGAGACGGCACCTTTCTCGATGGGACAGAGGCCGCCGGGGTGGGCACGGACGAGAACGGCATGGGATCGGCCATTGGCGACTTCGACAGCGATGGCCGCCTCGATTGGTTCGTCACCTCGATCTTCGAGACGGATCCGCGGTGCCTCTCTTCGCCTTTCGTTTGCGGCTGGGGCACGACTGGCAACCGCCTGTACCGCAACCTCGGTGGGCGACGTTTCGAGGACGCGACCGACGCGGCCGGCGTCCGCAACGGCTTCTGGGGCTGGGGAGCCGCGTTCTTCGACTTCGACAACGACCGGGATCTCGACCTGATCATGACCAACGGCACCCTCGACGAGGCACCCGCGAACTCGCCCTTCCGCACCGATCCGATGCGCCTGTGGGAGAACCGCAACGGGGTGATGGAGGAGGTCTCCGAGCGCGCAGGAACGACGTCTACCGCAGCCGGCAAGGGCCTTCTCGTCTTCGACTACGACCGCGACGGCGACCTCGACGTCTACATCGGCAACGACGATGCCCCTCCGCT
>CALJUJ010000510.1 GCA_937975525.1 uncultured bacterium | reverse complement strand
GTCCCGCATCGCGTTGGACGAATTCCCGGCCGGGCGCGACGCCGGCGATTTCTTCCATGCGGTGCTCGAGCGTCTCGACTTCGGTGCGCTCGACAACCCGGCCTTGTCGACGACCGTGGCGGACTTCCTGCCGCGCTTCGGCATCGACTCCGAGCACGCCTCCCGGGCGAGCTCGGCGCTGGAAGCGGCGCTGCGCACACCCCTTCCGCACGACCGTGGCGTGCTGCGCCTCGACCAGATCCCCCGTCGCGACCGGACCGACGAGATGGGCTTCCTGTTCCCGGCGCGCTCGCCGCGCGGCGCCGCCGCCCGAGCGACCAGGTTGCGGACGGCGTTGGTACAGCATGCGAGCACGCCGGCGGCGCGCGAGTGGGCGCGAGCGCTCGGACATCGGCTGCAGATGGTCCCGGACGGCCACGTACGCGGCTTCATCGATCTGGTCTTCCGCCACGAGGGGCGCTGGTTCGTCGCCGACTACAAATCGAACCACCTCGGTCCGCACGTGGACGACTACCAGCGCCCGCAGCTCGAGCGCGCGATGGCGGAGCACGACTACTTCCTCCAAGCCCACCTCTACACGCTCGCGCTCGTGCTGCACCTGCGGCGGCGTTGTCCAGGCTTCTCCTACGAGCGCGATTTCGGCGGGGTGTACTACCTCTTCCTGCGCGGCATGGACCCGCGCTGGCCGCAAGGCACCGGGGTCTACTTCGACCGACCCGCGGCTGCGCTGATCGGCGCGCTCGAGCGAGCATTCGTCGGGGGGTCCCGATGAGCGAGCGCTGGTCGGTGTTGCGCGAGCGGAATCTCGTCGGCGCGGTCGATCACCGCCTGGCGATCACGCTCGGTCGTCTCTTCGGCGAGGAGCGTCACGAGGTGCTCGAGGCCGTCGCGCTGGCGAGTCGATCCGTGGAAGAGGGACACACGCACCTCGATCTCTCCGCCTGGCTGGGGGACGCCGAAACGGCGGCCGAATTGGCCTGGCCCCGCAGCGAACCGTGGCTGGACGCTCTTGCCCGCAGCCCACTGGTCGCCGGCGACTCCGCCGGCGACGACGTCACAGCACCATTGGTATTGGCGCCCTCCGGCAAGCTCTACCTGACCCGCCTGTGGCGCGCGGAGCGGCGCGTCGCCGAACGCCTGCGCGAACGCGCCGCGGCCACGGAAGCGGTCGACACCGCGTGGTTGCGGGCTGCGCTCGACCGGCTAGCGCCCGAGACCGGGGCGCTCGACCGGCAACGCCTGGCGGCGGCCGTGGCACTGCTGCGGCGCCTCGCGGTGATCACCGGTGGGCCGGGCACCGGCAAGACGTGGACCGTCGCGAAGGTTCTGGCGCTCTGGGTGGAGCATGCGTTGGCGCAAGGACGGCGCCCGCCGCGTGTGCGCCTTTTGGCACCGACCGGCAAGGCCGCCGCCCGATTGGGCGAAGCGGTCCGTGCGGCCGCCGACGAGCTCGGGCTTCCCGACGCCGTGCGGGCCTGCATCCCGACGGAAGCCGAGACGCTGCATCGCGCCCTCGGCATGGGGGCGGACGGGCGCTTCCGCCACCGAACCGACTGGACATGCGACGCCGCCGTCGTCGACGAGGCATCGATGGTCGACCTGGAGCTGCTGCGCCGACTACTCGATACCCTGCCCCCACGCGCGCGTCGGGTGCTGCGCGGCGACGGCAACCAGCTCGCTTCGGTCGCCGCGGGAACGATTCTCGCGGACATCGGTCGCCATGACACCGACGCGACGTACTCTTCCGAATTCGCCGGCGTGTTGCGGACGGTGGTGGCCGGTGTGACGGTGCAAAAAGGGGACGTGCCGACGATCGCCGACTGCTCGGTCGCGCTCACCGAGAACCGGCGCTCACGCGACAGCCCGAAGCTCGTGGAGCTCGCCGAAGCCATCCTCCACGGCGACGAATCGTCGACGCTCCGCTTGTTGCGGGACGGCGACGATGAGCGCGTTCGGCTGGCGCGGCCGGAGGACACGGGTTGGGTGGCGGCAGCTTGCGCACAATTCGAGCGCATCGTCGCCCACGCTTCGCCGGAGGATCAGCTCGCAGAGCTTGGGCGGTTTCGCATTCTGTGCGCGCACCGGCGTGGGCCGGCGAGCGTGGAATCGGCGAATGCCGCCGTCGAGCGGGAGCTGGCACGGCGCGGCTGGAGTGGGGCATCGACGTCGCTCTATGGCGGCCGGCCGATTCTGGTGGAGCGCAACGACTATGCGCTGGGCTTGTTCAACGGCGACCTCGGGGTGATTCGCGCGCTCGAGGACGGGCGCAGGGAAGCCGTCTTCGCCGCGGCAGCAGGCTGGCGCGGCATTGCGCCGGCGCGACTTCCCGCGCACACGACCGTGTTCGCGATGACGGTGCACAAGAGCCAGGGCTCGGAGCTGGACGACGTTGCGCTCGTGCTTCCCGAGGTGGGGTCGCCGGTGTTGTCACGCGAGTTGCTGTACACCGCGGTGACGCGAGCGCGCCGGGGCGTGACGGTCTACGGGCGCGACGAGGTGTGGGCCGACGGAGTTCGGCGACGCATCCGGCGTGGCTCGGGCCTCCGCCCGCTTCTCTGGGATTGAGATGCTCGCCGGCCATCCTGCGAGGAAATTGACGCAGCGCATTGACAGCGATGACGCACTGCGTTAGCTTAGCCTCAGTTGGAAGGAGGTGCCGTCATGGCAACCAAGAAGAGCATCAAGAGCAAATCGATTCCGGAACGCGTCGAAGAGCTGCAGGCAGCAGCCAGCAAGCAGGTGAAGGACACTCTCGAGTTCCTCGCCGAGGAGCCCCGCAAGATCGTCGCCAACCTGCGCGCCGATCTCGACAAGCGCGGCAAGAAGATCGGCAAGGACGCCGAGAAGGCCGTCCGCGGCCTACGTTCCGACATCGAGAAGCGGACCAAGGACCTGAGCAAGCGTGCCGAGAAGGCCGTCGACGAGACGCGCAAGCGTGCCGAGTCGTTCGCCACCGACGTACGCAAACAGGTCGAAAAGGCCGTCGAGCCCGTCGCCACGCGCCTGGATGTCGCCTCCCGGGCAGACGTGGATCGGCTCCGCAAGCGCCTCGATCAGATCGAGAAGCGCATTGGGCAGTTGGCGCCCCCTGCTGCGCCCAACAAGCCCGCGAGCGAAGCCTCCCTCCACTAACGACGACTCGATGCCCTGGGGGTGCCGCTCAGCGGCGCCCCCAGCCTCCCCCTCCCGGCGTGCGCAATCGCAGCCGGTCCCCAGGCATGAGCTCGAGACGCGTCTTCCCCGCGATCTTGCGCCAGCGCCCTTCGCCCCGACGCACATGGTTCTCGCCGCACTTGCCCGGCTCACCGCCGGCGAGTCCGTACGGCGCGAAGCGCCGCCGCTCGGTGAGCAGCGTCACCTGCATTGGCGCGCACGCCGCGAACTCGCGCTCGACCCCATCACCGCCGCGATGGCGACCGTCGCCGCCCGACCCGCGGCGGATCGCGTAGCGCGCCAACTCCAACGGATAGTCCTTCTCGAGCGCCTCGACCGGCGTGTTCCAGGTATTGGTCATGTGCGTATGAATCGCCGCGGTGCCATCGCCGGCCGGTCCGGCACCGGCCCCGCACGCGATCGTCTCGTAATATGCGAAGGCGCGTTCGTAGCGCGGATCGAAGCCGCCGAGTGCGACGTTGTTCATCGACCCGCCGCTCGCCGCGGGCACGCGGTCGGGCGCAGCAGCCGCCAGGGCACCGAGGACGACGTCGACGACCCGC
>CALJUJ010000509.1 GCA_937975525.1 uncultured bacterium | reverse complement strand
ACACCGACGAGGGCCGGGCGCGGCTTCGCGAGCTGCGCCGCTACTTCGAGTGTTGGACCGATTGGATCACCGACCGACTCGAACCACCGTCGCCTGAACGGACGGAAATTCACCGGATCGCGCCCCCGTGACCGGCCTCGGTCTCTGGCTGGCCGCGATTGCCGGCATGATCGTGCTCTGCGCCGTCGCTCGCCAATTCGACGACTGAGGCCGCTCTGCGCTATGCTCGACGCCGGGGATGCTGATTGAATTTCTCGCAAAGGTCTGGCGCTGCATGAGCACTCCGATTCGACTCTCGCCCTCCGGCCGCCGCATCGCGGTCAACCAACTTCCGTTCGTCCCGGCGAGCCCGGACCAGCAATTCGCGGGCCCGGTGGTGGTGCCCGTCGGGCCGGCCGTGTCGCTCTTCGCGGGGATTTCGGCCGTCTTTCCCGAAGAGATCACGCAAGCCATGGTTTGGTTCACCGCCGAGCGCACGAACGCGGCGGCCGGCGGCACCGGCCTCTACGTGCTCACGGTCGACGGGCTGCCGAGCGGAGGCTCGGGTCGCACGGTCGGCGGCACGACTCCGACCGAGGCCGC
The DNA here is from genome assembly GCA_937975525.1 of uncultured bacterium. Lineage (GTDB taxonomy): Bacteria > Desulfobacterota > Binatia > HRBIN30 > HRBIN30 > CALJUJ01. The sequence goes on along the minus strand of CALJUJ010000509.1, from coordinate 2,947 downwards.
GATTGCGGTACTCGTCGGGGGCCTCGCCGCCGGGCCGCACGTCTTCAACGTGGACGTCACTGCGACCGTCGGGGTCGAGACCGTGGCCGCGACCAACCTCGTGGTTCAGCCCGTCGGCTTCGCGCCGGCGCCCTGAACGCCGAGCTGCTCGGCCGCCCAAGTGGGCAGCGGCGGCGTCGAGCGGCGCATCCGGTTCAGGAAATTCGTGCGCATCATCACCGTCTTGCCCTGGTGGCCGCAGCGGCCGGCGGCGTAGCCGGCGAACATCCCCGCGTCACTCTTGCAGATGCGCCGCCACGCGACGATTTCGCGAATGGCGACTTCGATGCACCGGCCGAGGTTGTGCGGCCCGTGCAGCTCGGCGAGCGCCCACGCTTCGACCTCGCGATACGGCGCCTCGGAAAGTCGCTTGCGCTCTTCGGCTGGTAGCCACATCGCATAGCGCGGCGCGTACTCGGGCATGAGACCGAGCGCGCAGACTTCGCCGTCGGCGCCGCGGCCGAGCGGCGGGTGGCCGTACATGGGTCCTTCGGCCATGCCGGCTTCGAACACGCTGAGCACCGCGACGACGAGCGTCAGATCCTTCGACCCGCGCCACCAGCGAACGCGCACGCACGACTCGTCGGCGACTCCCTCGGCGTCCGTGCACCGAGTCAGTCGCCGCACGGTCGAGACGACGAGCTCGGACCAATCGGCGTATCGCTCGAGGCCGGTCTCGCGAGTCTCGACCCGAGCCCAGAACCCGCGGGAAGCGCTGTAGCGCGGAGCCGCGCACCAGAAGGCCGGCTCGTCGCAGACGCGCTCGAGAGCGCAAGCGGGGGCCGCGCGGTCGCGGCCGCATTCGTGCATTTCTTCGAGCGAATACGGGCTTTTGCCCGGCGGCCGATGAAACACGAGCTGGCTGAGAAGCAAGAGGGTGAGCTTGTCCACGGGCCTGACTTGTAAGCCAGCGTCGACCGTAGTGCGAGCGTTTCGGGTCAAGTCGGCGAAACGGCTCGGCTTTTCGGCGCCTTTCTTGACCGTTTGGATTTCGGCTTTCAGCTTCGACGCTTCGAACCGAAAACCGAACGGCCTACGACGCGAGACCGTTCCCCAAGCTCTTTCGAGGACAAAAATCATGGCAGCAAGCGATCTGCGACAGAAGCTCGCGCGGGCAAAGGCCCAGGTAGCGAACATCAAGGAAAAGGCCGAAGAGACGATGCAGACGGCCAAGTGCGCCGTGGAGACGGTCGGCACCGCATTCGGATTCGGCTACCTGCGCGGTCGCATGACCGACCCGGCCGACCCGGAGTCGTTCTCCGTCATGGGCGTGGAGCCCGACCTGCTCGCGGGCGTCGCACTGCACGCCGTCGGCTTCCTCGGGGGCTTCGGCAAGTACAGCGAGGACGCGCACAACGTCGCGAACGGCGCTCTGTCGAGCTACGCCGTGACGAAGGGCGTCGAGATCGGAGTCGACGCACGCGCCGAGTCCGAAGGCACCGCGGGCGTCGGCGCCATCCGGCAAATGAGCGGCGCCCCCGCTCAGATCGGAAGCCGTCACAGCCAAGTCAACCTCGCCGAGCAGATGGCCGGCGCCGGCGCGGCTCATTCGCCCGCAGGCGCCTGAGACCTCTTTCAACCGGGGGGAGGCTCGCGCCTCCCCCACACGCTTCGATCCGGGGATGGTGAGACGCGAAACCCTCAACACCACCAGCGAGAACCCTCCCCATGAAGTATCCCCACCTCCAGAAGTACCGCAGCCAGCACCGCACGGGCATGGTGCGCACCGGCCAGAACGGTCCCAACGGCTACGGCGGCAACGCCTCGATGCCGGGCTACGGCTCGCCCTGGTCGGGCTGCAACCCCGACTACAGCCGGCTCGACGCCTGCAACCCCTACGGCCCGAACCCCGGGTGCCGCGTGTTCGTGCTGCCGTTCGATTCGGGGGACGCGATTCCAGCGTTCACGAGCAACGTGCAGATCCAGACGAGCCCGCAGACGCCCTTCGTCGGCAAGCGCCTGGTCGTGCCCTCCGACTTCTCGGACTCGTTCATCATCGAGGACGTCAAGGTCGGAAAGGACTCGCAGTTCTCGGCGAGTGGCGCCGTGGCTGCCACGGTCTTCTCCGAGGTCGGCGTCGGCGTGGCGCTCGAGATCGACTGCGCCTATCCGGGCATCCAGATCACGCTCGAAGTCAGCAACATCGGCCCCGACGATCAGCGGTTCCTCGCCGCGTTCATCGGCAACGCCGTCGAGCTCTGAGAGTCCCATCGCGTCGGTTCGTGGGGGGGCTCGCCTCTTTCACCATCCCCGGGGCGGGTCCCCCGCGATTTTTCCGGCGCGAGGAGTGACCGGTGAGCCGCGGCTATCCCCTTTGCTGGGACCTCTACACGTTCGCACCGGGCGTTTCGAGCCCGGCGGCGAAGCGTGCGGCGGTCGAGTCGCTCTGCATCGCGCTCACCGAGATCGACGCCGAGTACCTCGCGGCCCACCGGACGCCGAGTCTCTATCAATCCGGCGTCCGCTACCGAAAAGACACCGGCGGCGTCGAGCGCCAATGGTGGGACGTGCCGAAAATCCTCGCGATGGGCTTCGCCGATTGCAAGGGGCTCGCGGCGTGGCGCGCAGCCGAGCTGCTCATGGCCGGAGTACCAGCCGAGCCCTTCGTGACCGAGAGCCGCGTTTCGGGCACACTGCTTTATCACGTTCGCGTCCGCACCCCGGACGGCCTCGAAGATCCGAGCCGCGTGCTCGGCATGCGATGAAAGGATCCTGACCCATGCTCCCCCTTCTACTTCTCGGCGGCGGCTTGTTCCTCTACCTGGCCACGCGCAAGCCGGGCCGCGCTGCCGGCCGTGAGCCGCTCGCTGTCACCGAAGACGCGGAAATGGAGCTCGCCGATCTGGCGGCCCAGAACCCCGAATACGCCGCCACGGTGCAGCGAGCGGTCCACCCTCCCCCGCGGCGC
>CALJUJ010000508.1 GCA_937975525.1 uncultured bacterium | reverse complement strand
GGGCCGCACTCCCCCGAATGGCCGCGACACCTTCGGGCGGAGCATCGTAGGGTCCGTGCACGTCCATGAGATGAACGTAGAGGAAGAACGGCCGGTCGCCGTCGCGCGCATCCAGCCACGCCCGCGCCGCGGCGAGCACCACGTCGGCCGGCGTGTCGTTGCCGGTGTGGCGCTCGTCGAAATGATCGAAGCCCTGGGCGAATCCGAACGCGGTGCGAATCCACGGATTGGCGACGAAAGCGGCCGTTTCGTAGCCCGCGTCGCCGAGTGCTTCGGCCAGGGTCACGGCGCCCGGCGGAAGCACGTCGGTCTCGGCCCCACCCCGCGACCGCGCGTCGGCGTCGCCGAAGTCCCCCTTGTGCGTGAGCACCTGGTGCACCGTCGGCTCGAGTCCGGTGAACAAGCTCGCAATCGCCGGTTTGGTCCACGGAGCTTGCGACACGCAGCGTTCGAACACGATCGACTCCGACGCCAGGGCATCGAGGTGCGGCGATATGGGACCGCTGAATCCGTAGGTCCCCAGGTAGTCGGCGCGCAACGTGTCCACCATGGTGAGAACGATGGACGGCTGCCGTGGCGCTTCCTCGCGCTGCTGGCAGCCGATCGACGCGAGCGCCGCCAGCGCAGCGATTCCGAGGTGCACGAGCCGCACCCGCGATCTAGACCGGCTCATTGGAAGTAGCCCAGCGATCGCAATCGCTCGGCGACGTCGGGGGGGACTTCGGCTGCCTCGCCGGCGAACCCGTCGTGCGCGGCCTTCCGGGCTTCGTAGCCCTGCAAGAGCTCGAGGAGCCGAGCGACCACTTGCGGATGCTGCGCGCTCGCATCCCGCGTCTCGCCCGGGTCCGCCGTCAAGTCGTAGAGCACCTGGCGGTCGGCACCGGGATCGAAGATCAGCTTGAATCCCGGCACCCGCACGCCGCGTTGCGTCGGTCGCCATTTGACCGCCTCGGCGAAGGCCACGTCGACCTCCGGAACATGGCCCTGCAGCGTCGGAGTGAGATCCTCACCCTGGATCCCATCCGGCACCGGCGCTCCGATCCCCGCGAGGAGGGTCGGCATCAGGTCGACCAGCTCGGCGACGGCGCCCACTCGTCGCCCACCGTGCGCGCCCCCCGGAAAGCGAACGATCATCGGCACCCGGATCTGGTGCTCGTAGAGGGAGTAGCCATGGTCCCAGAGCTGGTTGTCGTAGAGCGCCTCGCCATGATCCGACGTCACGACGATCCAAGACGAGTCGTAGATTTGGCGGTCGCGTAGATCGGTCCACAGCGGAACCAGCTGGGCATCGACCCAGCGGACGCCGGCGGCGTAGCGTTGCCGCCAGGTCGCCACCTCGCGGGCATCGTCGCGCTGGGCCCAGGCCGGCTGCCGCAGGTAGGGCGGAATCCGCTGATAAAGCGGTTCGGGAAGGCGACCTGGTGCGTCGATGGTGGCACTGCTTCCCGCCAACGCATCGTAGTGCTCGTCGGGCGCCGTATAGGGTCCGTGCACGTCCATGAGATGAACGTAGAGGAAGAACGGCTTGTCGTCGGGGTGCTGCGCCAGCCACGCGCGCGCACGGCGCACGATCTCGGCGGCCGGCATCTCGTTGTCCGCGCCCTCGGTGTCGAACGTCGCGAATCCCTGTGCGAAGCCGTGGGCCGCACGGATCCAGGGGTTCGCCACGAACGCAGCCGTCGCGTACCCCTCCTGCCGCAGGGCCTCGGCAAGAGTGACCGCCTCGCCCGGCAGGGCATCGGTTTCGAGCTTGCCGCCGCGACGATCGCGATAGCGACCGTTCTCCGTGAGAACCTTGTGGACTTCCGGATACAGGCCGGTGAACAGCGACGCGATCGACGGCTTCGTCCACGGCGATTGGGCAATGGCCCGCTCGAAGACGACGCCTTCGCGCCCGATGGCGTCGAGATGCGGAGATACGTCGCCCGCAAACCCATAGGTACCGACGTAGTCCGCGCGCAGCGTATCGAGCATCACCATGACGATCGACGCGCGCTGCTTCGGTTGATCGCGTTCCTGGATGCAGGCCGACAGCGAGAGCAGAGCACCCAGCGCGCCGAGGGCAAGGCGTCGAGCGAGCGTCATCGGCTCACTCCCGCGCGCTCCTCGGACTCGGCAGACTGGCGCTTGCGCAGGGCCTCGAGGAAAAAGACGTCCAACTC
>CALJUJ010000507.1 GCA_937975525.1 uncultured bacterium | reverse complement strand
TCCGGGTCGAGACCCGCCGCCAGCCAGTCGATCACCATGTCGCGGGTCCGCTGGCGCAGCGATTCCTCGTCCTGCTCGGCCTTGGTCGTCAGCGTGTGCCAGTCGGCCACGAAGAAGAAGCAGTCGTACTCGCCCTGCAGCTCGATCCAATTGCGCAAGGCGCCGAGAAGATTGCCGAGATGCAACCGTCCGGTCGGACGCATGCCGCTGACGACGATGCGCGGCGCGACGGGCGTCGTCACAGCAGAATCCTCAGAAACGCCTGCTGCACCGGGCCGATGACCTCGCGCAAGGTGCCGGTCATCAGCAGCACCACGACCACCAGCATGCCGACGGGCTCGAGCCGCGCCATCGGCAGCGCCAACGCCCGCGGCAGCAGACCGACGGCGACGCGGCCGCCGTCGAGCGGCGGGATCGGCAGCATGTTGAAGACCGCGAGGGTGATGTTGATGAAGACGCTGTAGAGCAGCGCCGTCGCCAGCAGGCCGGGCTCGGCGCTGGCACCGACGACCAGCTTGAGCGCGGTCGCGGAAAGCGCCGCCAGCAGGACGTTGACGGCGGGTCCGGCCGCGGCGACGAGGACCATGTCGCGCTTCGGATCGCGCAGCCGGCGGAAGTCGACGGGAACCGGGCGCGCGTAGCCGAAGACGAACGGCGACCCCGAGAGAATCAGCATGGCGGGCAGCAGCACGGTACCGAACGGGTCGATGTGGGGAAGCGGATTCAGGCTCAGCCGGCCGAGTTGCTGGGCGGTCGGGTCGCCGAGGCGGAAGGCGACGTAGCCGTGCGCCACCTCGTGCAGGACGACGGCGACGAGCAGGGGGAGAGCCCAAACGGCGATGTCGAGAATCGGTTCGGCCACAGTCGACCTGAGCTAGCAGAATCGCCCGGCGGCGGCTACCCGGCGGCCGCGGCGAGTGGTGTCCTGTTCCGAAGGAAACACCGATGGAAACCCAGAATCGCCGCGGGCTCCACCGCTGGCTGCGGACTCGCAGCGCTCACCTCGCCGCGCTTCACGGCTGCAGCGCAGCTTCCACCAGCGGCTTCGCCCAAGTCGGTACGCGACGGAGAGCCTCCGCATCGCTCGCGTCGGGCCAGGTCAGCCTTCCTGCAGACATCTCCATCACGAGAACCGGGTCCGGAATCGCCGCGCCCGGCGGCGCGTCGACGCTGTTGTCGTACACCCGCAGGAACGTGAGGAAGGGAAATAGGGCAATCAGGTTGCGCCGCGACGATGCGAAACGGGCACGGATTGCCGCCTCGGGGATGTCGTGCCCGCCGTTCGCGACCCGCAACCGAACGCGGTCGATGTGGGCCTCCTCTGAGCCGAGGCCGCAGAACCAGACCTCAACGTCATGGGTGGAGGCGGCGGCCCGGAGTCTCGCGGTGATCGTACGACCGCCGAGCGTGGTCTCGAAGGCGTGGCTCTTGCGGCCGGCGATCGCTTCGTCGAGGCGTCGCAGCCCCTCGCGCCACGCCACTTCGTTGGCCTCCGGCTGCGCGCAGCCGCTCGTGGCCCGCCACTCGCGCGCGAAGGCGTCCGGGTTGAACCAGGTGAGGCCTGCCCGCTCGAGCAGGCTTCCCCCGATCGAGCTCTTTCCGGCGCCGTTCACTCCGGCGAGGACGAGCAGGACTGGGCGCATCATTCAAAAGCGCCGGACCGGACCTTTCCCGCAAGCGTGGCAGGCGCACGCAGAGCGGCCCGGAGACGGTCGCCGGCATCTTCCGAGCCGAGCACGGCCAGGCGCTCGTCGAAGCGGCGGCGAAGGGCTTCGAGGTCCGCCTCCTTGCGCGCCTCGACCTCCTGCGCAGCGTGCAGCAAGGCCTCGTATCGTTCGATCCCGAGGATCACCGCCTCCGGTTCGCTGTGGTTGGTGACGACGACGGCACCCTCCCGACGCACGGTTCGCATGACACCGCGCCAGCCGCGCTGTTTTACCTCCGAGGCCGCGATGCGGTTCGGCTCGTCGCGGGTGCCGGCCGGCTTGGACTCTTCAGGCGCGCTCATGGCTGCAAGCGTACCCGAAGCAAAAGGCCCAATCTACCAAATTTGGGCGAATTGGACCTTCCTCCAGGGGCATCCAGCGTCGCGTTGCGTGCTGTCCCGCGAAGCATTCGAGCGCGCCCGCCGTGTCGTCCTCCGCGAACACTTCCACACGCTGTAGATGGCCGTCGTCGACTCGCATGACCGATAGGAAGCCGTCGTCGATTTCACCGCCGCCGTCGGCGACCGTACCGGTCCGCGCCACGGCGACGACGATGGCGCTGTCGTCCCAGGCGAGCACGTCGTACGCGGCG
>CALJUJ010000506.1 GCA_937975525.1 uncultured bacterium | reverse complement strand
GTCGCCGCCGCGAGCTGGCAGTCGATCCAGTCTTGAACGCTGCCGATGCTGCCGCCGCCGACACCGAAGCTGTCGCACCACTCACCCAGCTCCTCGGCCTCGATCGCATCGCCGGCGACCGTCGCGCCGGCCATGTCTCCGAGAACGTCCTGTGCGGTGTGTGCGCCACTGAACTTCTCGTGCGTCGGGTCGCATCTCTTGCCGATCTTGTCCGAGGTCTTGGCGGCCAGCTCCTTGTCCGGCTTGTCCGAGTTCTCCAGCTTGCGCAGCGCGCTCACGCAAGGTTTCGCGGCGCCGCTAGCATCGACCTCGACGTCCTTGATCAGCTCCTTGGCAATCTTGTCGAGGCACTTGGCCACCGTCTTCTGGTAGGCAGCGGCGTACTTGCCGATCTCCTTGCCCGCCGTCTTCTGGCACTTCTCGAGCGATCTCTCGTCGTCGCCCTGCGCCAGCCCCGTCGCCGGCACCAGCATCACCCCGGCGAGGATCGCCAATGAAACAACATACGATGCTTTCATTTCACCCCATCCCTTCGTCCCGAGGGGACTCCGCGTGTTGATATGTACACGGGATGGCATACTACGGCAGCAACCCAGCCCGCGACCCCGAACCGACCAAAATGCAGTCGGCGAAATCGGCCGCCTGCCATCGTGGGCGAGCAGGTCGCCGCACAGCGGATCGAGGACGGGTGTGAATCGGCCCCGAACGCCGACCACCTTCGGCGTGCTCGCCTCCAGCTCGTTGGAGGAAAGCCCCATACCAGCGGCGAGTTGCATCATCACGAAGCAAGAGGAACGACTTCGTGGAGCACCCACCTTTGGCGCCGCCCACCCCTTCTCGGGATCGGACGCCAGGTGCCGGCGACTACAGTGAAATCAAGTTTGCGAACGAAAGATGCCCCGGCAGTTGTCCCGGCGACCCGTGGCATCGGTCAGCCACGCGGGATCCGGCGCCCAGAAGCCGGGGCAGTCGGCGAAGCTCAGGTTGGCGGCAACCCGTCCTCGATGGCGGCGATGACCGCCCTATCCGTCGGGCTCGTTGCCGGAGCGAATCGGGTGATCGACTTGCCGTCCGCGGAGACGACGAACTTCTCGAAGTTCCAGCGGATGTCGCCGGCATGGCCGCTCGCGTCGGCGACCGGCGTCAGCAGCTCGTAGAGCGGGTGGCGGCCAGGGCCGTTCACTTCGATCTTCGCGAACATCGGGAATGTCACACCGTAGGTCAGGCTGCAGAAGCGCTTGATCTCCTCGGCGCTGCCCGGTTCCTGGCCACCGAACTGGTTGCAGGGGAAGCCGAGCACGGTGAAGCCGCGTTCGGCATACTGCTTCTGGAGCTTCTCCAGCTCGTTGTATTGCGGCGTCAGGCCACACTTCGAGGCCACGTTGACGATCAGCCATGCTTTGCCAGCATGCTCGTTCAGCGTGGTCGGCTCGCCGTCCAGGGTTGTCAGAGGGATCTCGTACATCGAGGCAACTCTTTTGTCCGCCGCGCCGGCTGCCGCCGGCCTCTCGGTTCGCGCAGGATTCGCGTCGTCTGCCGACGATTGGCTGCACGAAACCGCCGTACAAGCGATGACTCCGACGAACAATCGATGTCTAGCGTTCATGATCTCCCCTGTTGCTTCGTGTTTCCCCGCGCCCTTGCCCGGATTGCTCCGGCCACCGGCACGTCCAAGATCGGCGACGGGCCGGCTCCCGTCGGTCACCGTCGCCGGCGCACACCACGTCACCCTCCCGCCATCGCGGCGCGCAGCGGCAGCCGCACCGGCCGCTCCCACGAGGCACCGGCGACGCAGAGCGCCAGTGTCCCCTGCAGGACCAGGGCGCCGAGCTGAACGGCGTTGAGGACGAGACCGTAGGCGAACGCGTCGGCCTGCGGCACGCCGAAGAGACCGAGCGCGAGCACGCACGCGTATTGGAAGGTGCCGACCATGCCGGGCGCTTGCGGCAACGCACTCCCCAGGCCGATGAAGACGAAAACGCAAAGGGCTGCCTGGAGCGGCAACGCGAGGCCGAACGCGTGCATCAGCAGGTAGCTCGAGAGCACGGGCAGGCTCCAGAGAATCATCGACAACAGGGCGATCGCGGCCATTGCGCGCGCGTTCGGCACCGACTGTAAACCTTGGCCAACCGAACGGGCGAACGACGCAACGCGCTCGGCGACGCCCGACGGCAGGACCAGCTTGGTCATCGCAGGCAATCGCTCCGGCCGCACCAGCAGAAGCCCGCCGACCAGGAGGGTGAGCCCGCAGGCGACCATCGTCGGCAGGTAGATCCCCACGCCGACCCAGTCCGGCAGTCCGGCCGTCGTCAGCAGAGCCAGGGCGAAGACCGCGGCGATGATCGTCGCATCGATCGCCTTCTCCAAGACGAGATTGCCGACCACGGCACCGACGGGCACGCCGGCGTATTGCGAGCACAGCCACGGGCGAACGAACTCCCCGACGCGCAGAGGCAGCAGGTTGATGAGCATGTAGGCGACGCTGACCATCACCCACAGGGGTGCGAGCGGCAGGCGGGCGACCGGCCGCAGCTCCAGGCGCCAGCGCCAGGCGCGCACGATCTGGATGGCGAGCGAGATGCCCAGCATCGGCACCAGCCAGCGTGCGTCGAACCGCTCGAGCGCGGCGACCAACGCAGCGAACGGTACCCCGCGAGCCGCCAGGTACAGGCCGGCCCCGCCAAGCGCCAGACCGACGCAGGCACGTAGGGCGACACCGGCCAGCGAACCGTCCATTGCCGGTTTGGCCGCCGGCGCCCTCGAGGCGTGTCCGTTCGATCTATCCATCTCGCGTCGAATCCGGAGGCCCGCGACAGTGAGGGGCCGTCCTCGATTCGTAACGGGGCTGGCCGGCGGTGCAAGAAAGGCGCTCGACCGATCGCACGGAAGAACGAGCGAGGAGCCCGACAACTCGCTGCCCGGCCGGACAGACAGCGGCTTCGCCCGGGTTCAGGGTACGGGGATCAGGGTACGGGCGGGCTGCGATCTCG
>CALJUJ010000505.1 GCA_937975525.1 uncultured bacterium | reverse complement strand
CTGGCCGTCGGCGTCGGTGCCTTCAGCGCGGCGATCTTCCATTTGATGACGCATGCGTTCTTCAAGGGCCTTCTCTTTCTCGGCTCGGGAAGCGTCATCCACGGCATGGGCGGCGAGCAGGACATGCGCAAGATGGGTGGCCTGCGCGAGCACATGCCATGGACCTTTCGCACGTTCTTCGTCGGCACGATCGCGATCGCCGGCATCCCGGGGTTCGCGGGCTTCTTCAGCAAGGATCTGATCCTCGCATCGGCGTTCGCCGAAGGGCACATCGTCCTGTGGTTCATCGGCGTCCTGGCGGCCGGAATGACTGCCTTCTACATGTTCCGCCTGCTGTTCCTCACGTTCTACGGGACGTGCCGAGCCGACGAGGAGACGCGGCACCACCTGCACGAGTCGCCGCCGTCGATGACGGTGCCGTTGGTCATCCTCGCGTTCCTGTCCATCGTCGGCGGGTACATCTCCTTGCCGATGCACCTCCTCTGGGGCGACCAATTGGGTGACTTCCTGGCGCCGGTGCTCGCCGGGCACGGCAGCCATCACATGAGCATCCCCCTGGAGCTCGCACTGATGGCGACGTCGGTCAGCGTCGCTGCCGTCGGCATCAGTCTCGCCTACTTCTTCTACGTGGCGCGACCCGAGATTCCCGGGCAGTTGGCGCAGCAAGCGGCGGCGCTCTACCGATTGATTCAAAACAAGTACTACGTGGACGAGCTCTACGACGCGACGGTCGTGAAGCCCATCGTGGCCGGCTCGCGGCTCCTCTGGCGCTGGTTCGACGTCGCCGTCGTCGATGGAGCGGTGAACGGCGCCGCGGCATTCGTCGCCGGGAACGCGAGACTCTGGCGCCGTCTGCAGACCGGAAACGTTCAGCACTACGCTGCGTCCCTGCTGGTGGGCGCTGCCGTCGTGCTGGCCTACTACGCACTGCTGTAGACGACCATGCCTTTGTTGACGCTGATCACGTTCTCGCCCCTGGTCGCGGCGCTCGTCGTTGCGCTCATCCCGCGTTCGGCGGCCCGGTCGCACGGCCTGGTGACGTTTCTGCTTTCGCTGATTCCGTTCGCCCTTTCGCTCCAGTTGCTCGCTGTTTTCGACGCGGCGAATACCGGATTCCAACTCGTCGAACAGGCCGAGTGGATCCCCGAGATCGGTGTCGGCTACCGCGTCGGTGTCGATGGAATCAGCCTCTTTCTGGTGCTGCTCACGACCTTTCTGATGCCGATCGTCGCACTCGCCGGCTGGGGCGACGTGCGCAAGAGCACGAAGGAATACAACGTTCTCCTCCTGCTGATGGAGACGGGGATGCTCGGAGCGCTGGTGGCGACCGACTTGTTCCTCTTCTACGTCTTCTGGGAGGTCATGCTGATCCCGATGTACTTCCTCGTCGGGATCTGGGGCGGCGAGAATCGGATCTACGCAGCCGTCAAGCTGCTCCTCTACACCATGGTCGGCAGCCTGCTGATGCTGGTCGCGGTGTTGTACCTGGTGTGGGCGAATGCGCAGGCGACGGGGCAGGTGACGTTCGATCTGGTGCGGCTCTACGAGCTCGGTCTCCCGCTCGAGACCCAGAGGTGGCTGTTCGCGGCGTTCGCCCTGGCGTTCGCAATCAAGGTGCCGATGTTCCCGTTGCATACCTGGTTGCCGGACGCGCACACGGAGGCGCCGACGGGCGGGTCGGTGATCCTCGCCGGTGTCCTGCTCAAGATGGGCACCTACGGCTTCTTGCGGTTCGCGATTCCGCTGTTCCCGCACGCCGCCGTCGAGGCGATGCCGCTGCTCGCGGCTCTGGCGACGATCGGCATCGTCTACGGGGCGCTGGTGTGCATGATCCAGCCGGACATGAAGCGGCTGATCGCCTATTCGTCGGTGAGCCACCTCGGGTTCGTGATGCTCGGCATGGCCGCCCTGAACGTTCAGGGCGTTCAGGGGAGCATCTACCAGATGCTCGGACACGGGCTGTCCACGGGAGCACTCTTCCTGGCCGTCGGCGTGATCTACGAGCGCCGGCATACACGGCTGATCTCCGAGTTCGGCGGGTTGTGGGCGCAACTACCGATCTACGGGGGCATCTTCATGGTTGTGATGCTCTCGTCCGTAGGCCTTCCCGGGTTGAACGGCTTCGTTGGCGAGTTCCTGATTCTGCTCGGCGCCTTCGAGGCGTATCCGTGGGCAGCGGTCGTCGCCGTCAGCGGCGTCATCCTCGGAGCGGTCTATCTCTTGTGGATGTTTCAGCGCGTCATGCTCGGCCCCCTGGACAATCCCGCCAATCAGCAGCTCGAGGACTTGTCGCTGCGTGAGATTGCGGTGTTCGCGCCGCTCATCGTGATGATGTTCGTGATGGGCCTGTACCCGCAGCCGTTCCTGAGCCGCATGGAGCCGACGGTCGTCGCCTACCTGGACGAGCTGAGAGCCAAGGTGGCGACGGTCCAAGTGGTCGAGCCGACCGTGCTGGAACTCGACGCGATGCTCACGGGGTCGGGAGACCACGAAGTGGCGCTGGCTCGCCCGGAGGAGGGCGCCTCGCGATGATCGAAGTCGACGTCTCCTGGAGTGCGTTGCTGCCATTGTTGGTGTTGACGGGATCGGCGTTGGCCGTATTGCTCGCCGATCTGTTCCTGCGGGGGCCGGGTCGGAACCCGCTCGCGTGGATCGGCCTCGCCGGACTCGCTGCGACGGCGTTCGCGTGTGTCTCCCTGTGGGACGTCGAAACGACGACGCTGGCGCAAGCGCTGATCGTCGACCGCTACGGATTGTTCTTCGTCGTGCTGATCTGCGGTGCGACCGCCGCAACGCTGATGATGTCGCTCGGCTACCTCGAGCAGACGGAGATTCGCACCGGCGACTATTACTCGTTGGTGCTGTTTTCCGCCGTCGGCATGCTGCTGATGTCGATGGCCGCCGATCTCCTCGTGGTCTTCATCGGCCTCGAGGTCATGTCGATCGCCGCCTACGCCCTGGCGGGTATGCAGCGTAGCCGTCCCCAGTCGACCGAGGCGGCGCTCAAGTACTTTCTGCTGGGCGCCTTCGCCTCCGGATTTCTGCTGTTCGGGATCGCGCTGCTGTACGGCGCGACCGGCTCGACCAACCTC
>CALJUJ010000504.1 GCA_937975525.1 uncultured bacterium | reverse complement strand
GCCGCGTTCGCCCCGGCGACGTGCTCGTACACCAGCTCGCCGCCCTGCCCGCCGGTGCGCTCCCTGGCACGCGCCTTGAGGTCCTCGCGCTCGTACTGGATGGTCTCGTCGGCGCCGTGCTCACGACAAACCGCGAGCTTCTCGTCGGAAGATGCCGCCGCGATGACCCGCGCCCCCATCTGCTTGCCGAGCTCGACCGCTGCCAGGCCGACGCCGCCCGCGGCGCCGAGGACGAGCAACGTCTCGCCGGGTCGCAGGTCGGCGCGATCCTTGAGCGCGTAGTGCGAGGTTCCGTAGGTCATCAGCAGGGCCGACGCGGTGTCGAAGTCCATCGCCTCGGGCACCGGGATCGTCGATGCGGCGGCGCAGACGACCTCCTCGGCGAAGCCGCCGAAACCGGGGGACGCGAGGACGCGGTCGCCGACGCGAACCGACTCGACGCCGGCACCAACGGCCGACACCACGCCGGCGACCTCGCCGCCCGGGCTGAACGGCAGCGGCGGCTTGAACTGATACAGGTTCTGGATGATCAGCAGGTCGGGGAAGTTGACGCCGCAAGCGCGAACGTCGATGCGCACCTGGCCCTCGCCCGGCGTCGGGCTGGGCACGTCTTCGACGACGAGGGTCTCGGGTGGCCCGTAGGCCTTGCAAAGAATCGCTTTCAAGACGGGTCTCCTTGTAGTGCGGAAATCGGCGCGGGGCTCTTCTCCTGCCGCATGGTTCGACCTAATAGTTCCGCATCCACCGACGACAGGAAAGGACCCGTGCGATGAAAGGCTCGATGCAGGATTGGCCGCTTCTCGTCCCGAAGATCCTCGATCACGCCGCGCTGTACCACGGCGAGCGCGAGATGGTCACGCGTTCGATCGAAGGGCCGTTGCGGCGCACCACCTACGCCGACCTCCACCACCGGGCGCGGCAGGTCGCCAAAGCGCTCGACCGGATGGGCGTGCGCAAGGGCGACCGCATCGCCACGCTCGCCTGGAACACCGACCGCCACATGGAGGCCTGGTACGGGATCATGGGCGCCGGCGCCGTGTGCCATACGCTCAACCCGCGTCTGTTCCCGGAGCAGATCGTCTACATCGCCAACCACGCCGAAGACCGGATCATCCTCACCGACACGACGTTCGTGCCGATTCTCGAAGGCATCGCCGACCAGCTGAGCTCGGTCGAGAGCGTGATCGTGATGACCGACGCCACGCACATGCCGGAGACGAAGCTCGACAACGTCCTTTGCTACGAGGAGTGGGTGGGCGCCGAAGACGCGGAGTACGACTGGGTCGCCGTCGACGAGGACGACGCCTGCGGCCTCTGCTACACGTCGGGAACGACCGGCAACCCCAAGGGAGTCCTCTACTCGCATCGTTCGAACGTACTGCACGCGATGACGGTCAATGCCGGCGACGGCTTCGGCCTGCGCACGCTCGACAACGTGTTGCCGGTGGTCCCGATGTTCCATGCCAACGCCTGGGCGCTCGCCTTCGCCGCGCCGATGGCCGGGGCGAAGCTGGTGATGCCGGGGGCGAAGATGGACGGCGCCAGCATCTACGAGCTCCTCGAGAACGAGCAGGTGAGCTTCACCGCAGCGGTGCCGACCGTGTGGTTGATGCTGCTGCAGTACCTCGAGTCGGAGAACAAGAAGCTGTCGACGCTGCGGCGCGTCGCGATCGGCGGCTCGGCATGCCCGCGCTCGATGATCGAGAAGTTCGAGAAGAACTACGGCGTCGAGGTGATGCACGCGTGGGGCATGACCGAGATGAGCCCGTTGGGCACGCTGGGCTCGCTCAAGGCCGGCATGGAGCGCCTCGACGACGAGGGGCGGATGCGCATCAAGCTCAAGCAGGGACGCCCGCCGTTCGGGGTGGAGATGAAGATCACCGACGACGAGGGCCGCGAGCTGCCTCGCGACGGCGTGGCGTTCGGCCACCTGAAGGTACGCGGCCCGGCGGTGGCGCGCGCCTACTTCAAGGGCGAAGGCGGCGAGATCCTCGATGCGGACGGCTGGTTCGACACCGGCGACGTATCGACGATCGACCCGCTCGGGTTCATGCAGATCACCGATCGGGCGAAGGACGTCATCAAATCGGGCGGCGAATGGATTTCGTCGATCGACCTCGAGAACGCCGCGGTCGGGCATCCCGACGTCGCCGAGGCGGCGGTCATCGGCGTCGCCCACCCGAAGTGGGACGAACGCCCGTTGCTGATCGTCGTCCGCAAGGAAGGTCGCAGCGTCGACCGCGACGAGCTGCTCGCGTTTCTGGCGGACAAGGTGGCCAAGTGGTGGCTACCGGACGACGTCGTCTTCGTCGACGCGATTCCCCACACGGCGACCGGCAAGATCCAGAAGCTCGCCCTGCGCGAGCAGTTCAAGGATCACGAGCTGCCGAGCGCGTGAGCTCGGCGACCGCCCGCGGCGACGTCAAAACATCGCCCACCAGGGCGTATCGGCGGGCTCGGGAGCGTCGACGTCGACGTTGCGCGCCTCGAGCAGGGTGCCCTCGACCCGCCGCAGCTCGGCGAGGTCGATCAGGTACTGGGTCAGAGCCCGGATCTCCGCCGCCCGCGCCTGCGTGAGCTGGTCCTGGAAGTCGAGCAAGTCCTTGGTGGTCGCCAGCCCCACGTCGTAGCGCGCTTGCTGGTTGCGCACGTTCTCTTCGGCGAGCTCACGCGCGATGCGGCGCGCCTGGATGCTCTTGAGATCGGTCTCGAGGTTGGTCGCGGCGCGCTTGACCTCGAGCGTCACGTTCTCCTCGAGCCGGCGCAGGTCGAGGCGCGCCCGCTCCAGGTTCACGCGACTCAGCTGGTAGTCGGCGCGGGCGGCCGCGTTGTCGAGCGGGATCTCCAGGGTCAACCCGACGCCGTAATCGTAGAAGCGCCCGTCGTAGAGATCGCGCCAGGAGTCGGAGACCGGGCCCGCGAACGGGCTCTCCCCGGGGACCGAGTTCGGGTCGGCGCCGGGGACGCTCAAGCCGGAGGGACGGTTCTTACCGGCCCATCCGTTGGTGCCGACGCTGCCGACGGCGTCGAGGCGCGGCAGGAGTTGATTCTCCGCGAGCTTCAGCTGCATCGCCTGGCGCTCGAGCTCGAGACGCGCGGCAGCGATCTCCGGGCGGTTCTCGATGGCCAGCGCCAGGCTCGCGTCGAGGTCGATCTCGAGCGGCTCGACGGTAGGCTCGTCGGACGGCACGACGTTGACGAGCAGCGCGGCATCCTCGGCCGGCGCGTTGATCACCGCACGCAGCGTGTCGACCGCGAGCGACTGAGCGTTCTGCGCCTGAATCAGGTCGGCCTCGCGGCGCGCCACCTCGGCCTGGGCTTCGAGGACCGCGGTGCGGGGCACCGTGCCGACGGCGAACTTACCCTCGTTCTGGCGGAGCAGCTCGCGCGCGGCGAGCACGCCCTGCTCCTGGGCCTTGACGTTCTCCGCCGTGCCGACGACGGCCCAGTAGGCCGTCTCGACGCGACCGATGAGGTCGGCCAGGGCACCCTCGTACTGGCGGACCGCGCCGGACTCGGCGACGCGGGCGATGCGCACCTGCAGCGTGGCGAAGCGACGTCCGAAGTCGCGCAGAAGCGGCTGATTCAAGGACAACAGCAGCTCGCTGGTGTACTGCGGCCGGAGCCCGAGGAAGGCCGAGTTCGTCTCCAGGCGATTGTTGGTCCACGCCAGCGAGACCTGACCGCCACTGGTCAGCAGCTTCCCGACGCCGAGGGAGTAGTCGATGTTGTCGTTGCGCGAGGTGATCGCACCCTGCAGCGCCGACCCGGCCGGGCGCACGGAGTAGGCGCGACTGCCGGCGGCGGTGAATGCGGGATCGAAGACCGACTGCGCGCGGCGGATCTCGGCGCGGGCGCCGAGCGGCCCGAGGCGGGCGATCTGCAGCTCGGTGTTGTTCGCGAGGGCCAGGGCGATGCAGTCGTCGAGGGCGAGCTCGCGCGCTGGCGCCGGGCGCAGGCGCCCGTAGTGGGCGGTGTCGGCGAGCATCTCGCGAACC
>CALJUJ010000503.1 GCA_937975525.1 uncultured bacterium | reverse complement strand
GGGCGATGATCGGTTGCGGCTGGAGGCCCCCGCCGCGGAGGAGGGCGACCACGCCGACGGAGCCTCCATTCTCCGGCCGCCGACTGATCCAGCGAACCGGCGGGATCGCGGAGTCGGTCGGCGTCTGCACGGCGACGAGGGCGAAGTCCGGAGCGAAAGAGAGCGGCCTCCAGCGTACCGTTGCGCCGTCATTGAAGATCGCATCGCGTTCCGGCTGCGGCGCAGGTTGCGCGGGCAGGGCCTCGAGGCCAAAGGGGTCCCCCGGGCTTTGCCACACTTTGGCGAGCTCGGCGGCTGCTTCTTGCAGCTTGTGACGGGTCGTTTCGACCTGGTCAATCGCTTGTCGGAGCGGTTCCAGGGCACCGTTCCCAAGACTACACCAGGCCGTATGCTGTCTACGCTGATCGCGCAGCTCCCGCCCTCTCGTCAACTGCAGTTCGGTGGGGACGTACTCTCGGTCGAGCTTCGTCTTCGGGTCGGCCCGAAGCCTTGGAAACCAATTTTCGAGAGCTTCCCTGAACCGTCGCTGCCGGTCGCGACCCGATTCCGCCGTCGATGGTCTCTCCACTTGGTTCATGACCACAAGTTATGAAATGCAATCAGAAAGTGTCAAGCTGCGAGCTCGTCGCTGCTACTGTCTCAGGCTGGTGCCGTTTGAATCCGAAACTCCAGCGAGCGGACTAGGGAAGGGAAAAGATGAGCGGCACCATGGTGCAGGTGACGGCGAACACGATGAGGTTGAGTATGCCTCCGAAGAGCGTGAAATCGGTGAAGCGATAGCCGCCGGGGCCATAAACCATCAGGTTCGTCTGGTAGCCGATCGGTGTCGCGAAGCCGCACGAGGCAGCGATCGTGCAGCCGACGACGTAGGGCATGAGCGGTACGCCCATCGACTCCGTCGTTGCGACGATCACGGGAAACATCAGAGTGATCGCCGTGGTATTGGACAGCAATTCCGTGAAAACCATCGTCGTGAGATATAGGGTGACCAGGGTGAGATGAGGGTCCTCACGTGCCAGCCCCAGCATGCCTTGAGCGATCGCCGTCGCGAGCCCAGACGATTCCATGGCCTTGCCGATACCCAGCGCCGCGGCGATCAGGACGAGAACCTGCCAGTCAACCGCCTTGCGAGCCTCCGACACCGAGCAACATCGGAGCAGCAGCATGAATCCGGCTGCGAGCATCGCCGCGTGCAGCATCGAGAAGCTGCGCTCGACGAACCACGGTGCCTGCTCGAACACGGTCGCAGCCACGATCATGCCGGCGAGGACGGCGAGCGCTGCGCCGGCGCGGTCGTGACGTGTGGGGGCCGATCCCTCCACTGCACTGACGAGATAAAAGTCGCGCGATCCGCGCTGCTGCTCCTCGAAGGATGCACGGGCCTCGAGAAGGAGGACATCGCCGGCCCGTAGGACGATGTCGCCGATCTTCTGCTCCAGCCTCCTGTTGCCGCGCGCGACCGCGATGACCACCGCGTTGTAGCGCTTGCGGAAGTTGCTCTCGCGGATGGTGCGACCGAGGATCGGGCATTCGTCGGAGGCCACGGCCTGGATGAGAACTCGACTGTAGCGCGACCCTTCCAGCTTGAAGATCTGATCGGTCGCCGGCGTCAGGCCGCGGATGCGCGTGAGCTCGACCACCGCATCGACAATCCCGACGAACACGAGACGGTCGCCGGCCTGCAGGCGAAGCGTAGGGCTCACCGCTGCGATGATCTCTCCGGCCCGCTCCACTTCTGCGAGATACATCGACGGTAGGTGGCGTAACCCGGCTGCCTCGATCGAGGCCCCAACGATCGGTCCGTTCGCGTCGACGATCATTTCGACGGTATAGCGTTGCGTGTCTTCGGAGACGCTGATCAGGGGTTTCCGATCCGGGAGTAGCCAGCGGCCTGCGATCAGCATGTAGGCAATGCCGGCTATCGCTACGGGCACCCCGACCAAGGTCATCGTGAACATTCCCATCGGCTCGCCAGCGACGGCGCCCGTGGCGATCTTTTCCCGCAGCAGCCCTGCGGCGACCACGTTGGTGCTCGTGCCGATCATGGTGCAGAGCCCGCCCAGAATGGTCGCGAAGGAAAGCGGCATCAGGACTTTGCTGACCGAGATGCCGAACTTGCGTGCCCAGTCGTTCACGACCGGAAGCATCATCGCAACCAACGGCGTGTTGTTCATGAACGCGCTCAGCGCTGCCACGGGAAGCATCAGGCGAAGTTGGGCATCGCCAACGCCTCTTGGTCTTCCGAAGAGGCGTGCGGCCACGAGGGTCATGCAGCCCGTCTGCTGGAGGCCGGCGACGACGACGAAGAGGACGCCCACCGTGACCATGCCTTCGTTGGAGAGTCCGGAGAGCGCCTCGCGCGGCGTGATGACCCCGGCGGTCATCAGAAGCGTCAGGCCCCCGAGCATGATGATGTCGGCGGGGATGCTGGTCCGCAAGAGCGCGA
>CALJUJ010000502.1 GCA_937975525.1 uncultured bacterium | reverse complement strand
ATGAGTGCCGCTCCGGTGATCATCGGCGGCGGACCGGCGGGGCTGACGGCCGCCTACGAGCTCGACAAGCTCGGCAGCGGCTCGACGGTGCTCGAGGCCGACCAGCAGGTCGGCGGCCTGTCGCGCACGGTGCACTACGAGGGCTATCGGTTCGACATCGGCGGCCACCGTTTCTTTTCCAAGGTCCCGCTGATCAACGAGCTCTGGCACGAGATCCTCGGCGACGAGTTCCTGCTGCGGCCGCGCGTGTCGCGCATCTTCTACGACGGCAAGTTCTTCGATTATCCGCTGAAGCCGCTCAACGCACTGCGCAACCTCGGGCCCATCGAAGCGGTCCGCGTGGCGCTGAGCTACGCCCGCAGCCAGGTTGCGCCCGAGGGCGACGAGCGCAGCTTCGAGGCCTGGGTCACGAATCGCTTCGGCTCGCGCCTCTACGAGATCTTCTTCAAGACCTACACGGAGAAGGTGTGGGGCATGCCCTGCAGCGAGATCTCCGCCGACTGGGCGGCGCAGCGGATCAAGAACCTGTCGCTGCTGGAGGCGGTTCGGGCTGCCTGGCTCGGCACCGGGTCGGACGGCGACGGCGAGGTGATCACCACGCTCATCGAGCGCTTCCACTACCCGCGGCTCGGCCCGGGCATGATGTGGGATCGCTGCGAGGCGATCCTCGCGGAGCGCGGCGTGCCGACGCTGCGTGGACATCGCGTCGAGTCGATCCGCCACGAGCGCGGCAAGGTCGTTGCGGTGGTCGCCCGCGACGCCGATGGAGCGCGCGTCGAAATTCCCGCGTCGCACTGCATCTCGTCGATGCCGGTGCGCGAGCTCGTCGCTGCCCTGGATCCGGCGCCGCCGGAGGAGGTGCGGCGCGCCGCGGCCGGGCTGCGCTACCGCGACTACCTCACCGCGGTGCTCATCCTGCGCCAGGCCGACGTCTTCCACGACAACTGGATCTACATCCACTCGCCGGAGGTGAAGCTCGGGCGCATCCAGAACTACAAGAACTGGAGCCCGGAGATGGTGCCGGACGCCGGCAAGACCTCGCTCGGCCTCGAGTACTTCCTCTGGGAGCACGACGAGGAATGGGACTGGCCGGACGAACGGTTGATCGAGCTCGGCACGCGCGAGTGCGAGCGCATCGGTCTCGTCGATGCGCGCGACGTCGAGGACGGTACGGTCGTGCGCATGCGCAAGGCCTATCCGATCTACGACCACGCCTACCTCGATCACCTGCAGACCATCCGCGGGTTCCTCGCGGGTATCGACAATCTCCAGCTCGTCGGTCGCAACGGCCAACACCGCTACAACAACCAGGATCACTCGATGCTCACCGCCGTGTATGCGGCACGCAATCTGGCGCTCGGCGAGCAGTACGACATCTGGTCGGTGAACGTCGAAGAGGAGTACCACGAAGACTGCTCGTGCCCGCTCCTCGACTGTGGGTGGGTCGTCCCGTGGCCGGTCGCACGCGAGGCCGGCCATGTGCCGGACGCCGTCGAAGCCGAGATCCTGCGGGCGCTGGCGCCGCTCGACTCCGTGGCGCTCGGTGCCGCCGTCGGGATCGTCGCTGCGGTCGGTCTGTGGGTCGCGACGGCCGTGCTGCTCGTGCAGGGAGGCGAGGTCGTCGGGCCGACCCTGGGATTGCTCGGCCAGTTTCTGATCGGCTACTCGGTGACCTGGACCGGGGCGCTCATCGGCGCGGTCGAGGCCGGCGGGCTCGGTTTTCTCGGCGGCTACGGCGCTGCGGCGCTGCGCAACGCCGGCATCCGGCTCTTCGTGGAGCGGGTGCGCCGCCGCGCCCGCGCCAAGGTGGAAAGTGACGTGCTCGATCAGGTGTGAGGCGCTGATGAAGCAAGAAGACGCAGCTCTCGAGAAGATCCGTCGCCCGGTGGTGCGCCTGCAAGCCGAGGTGCTGGCGTTCGCCGGCGCCGCGCTCGGCGGGCTTGCGCTGTTCGTGATGACCGCGTTCCTGGTGGTGAAGGGCGGCGAGACCGTCGGGCCCCATCTCGGCCTGCTGGGTTGGTACTTCCCCGGGTACTCGGTGACCTGGGTCGGCGCTTTCGTCGGCTTCGTGTACGGCGCGCTCGTCGGCGGCATCGCCGGGGCGGCGATCGGGACGATCTACAACGCACTAGCCATGGCGCGCCACCGCGCTGCTCATCGCTGATCGGCCAGCGGGGCGATCGAGAGCAGCCCGTGCCGATCGACTTCTCGATCATCGTTCCCACCTTCGAACGACGCGAGCACGTCGTGCGCTGCCTGGCTGCGTTGTCAGGGCTCCGCTTCGATCGGAATCGCTGGGAGGCGATCTTCGTCGACGACGGCAGCGCGCATCCGGCGGTGGAGGAGGTCGAGTCTGCCGCGCGCGAGATTCCGGTGCGCATGCTGGCGCGGGAGCATGGCGGACCGGCCGCCGCACGCAACGCCGGCGCCGCCGAGGCGCGCGGTCGCTACCTGGTCTTCACCGACGACGACTGCTGCCCCGAGCCGGATTGGCTCGACGCCTTCGCGCAGCGCTTCGCCGCCCAGGCTGATGGCCGGATCGGCGGTCAACGCGGTGCGCGACAACGTCTACTCCGAGGCCAGCCAGGCGCTGCTCGACTACCTCTATTCGCGTTTCAACGCGGTGCCGGGCGAGGCGCAGATTTTGATCTCCAACAACTTCGCCCTGCCCGCGGAGGTCTTCCGCGCCGTCGGCGGCTTCGACACGCGCTTCGCCCGCGCCGCGGGCGAAGACCGCGACCTGTGCGCGCGCCTCCGTGAAGCCGGCTGCCCGCTGTTCCATGAGTCGCGTGCGCGGGTTCAGCACCATCATGCCCTGTCGCTGCGCCGCTTCTGGCGCCAGCACTTCAACTACGGCAGCGGCGCCTGGCAGTTTCACCTCTCGCGCGCCGAGCGCGCCGCCGCGAAGGTGCGCGTCGAGCCGGCCGAGCTCTACTGGAGCCTGGTGCGGTTTCCCGCCCGGCAGCGACGCGAGCGAGCGGCCGCACTGACCGCGCTCCTGGCGCCCGATGGCGCCACCGTCGAGCGTAACCTCAGGGCACGCGCCGCGCCGCGGCGCCGCGTGCGGGGCCGCGCGCGGTACGCCACCAGGCGCGCAGCAGGTGGCCGGTGGCGGCGAAGTGGCCATTGCGCAGTAGCGACACGGCTTCACGTGCCGTCGTCGCGCACCACAACAGATCGGCCGACGGCTGCGCGAAGTGCTTGCGGTAGAAGCGACGGCCGCTGTCGACCTTCAACTCCCACCGCCACGGCTGGGAGCCGTGCGCGCGAGAGGCGTCGCCGATGCGGTGCGACATCGTCACGCGCGCGTCGCACCAGATCTCCCACCCCGCTTGACGCATGCGCCGGCACAGGTCCAGGTCCTCGAAGTACATGAAGAAGCCGCCGTCGAGCGCGCCCGTCTCGCGCACCGCGCTGGCGCGCAGGAGCATGCCGTGCCCCCAGACGTAGTCGACTTCGACGGGCTGCGAAGCCGATCCGCGGCTGCTGCGGCCGACGCCCGGGATGCGCTGCCACAACGGCAAGCGGGTCCGCCAGGCGCCGTTGTAGAGCAGCAAGGGTGCGCCGTCGGGCGCGAGCGAAGTGGAAAGCGTCTTGGCGCCGATCACCCCCGCACGCGGATGACGGGTGGCGAGCTCGACCATGCTCTCCAGCGTCGTCGGCTCGAGGCAGGCATCCTGGTTCAGCAGCAGGACGAAGTCGTGGCCGCGCTCGAGGGCGAGGTCGATTCCCTGGTTGCAGGCGGCGGCGAAGCCGCGATTGTCGTGGTTGCGCAAGACTTCGATGCTGGGGAAGCGCTGCGCGGCACGGTCCACTGCGCCGTCCCTCGATGCGTTGTCGACGACGACGACGGCAGCCGGGACGAGTCGACTCGTGGACACCGACGCCAGGCAGTCGAGCAAGTCGTCGCCGCCGTCGTGTGCGGGAATGACGACGCCGACGCGACTCGGCGAGCCTGGTCCGGCCGCAGGGTCACGTGCCATCGCCGACGGCGAACTGCACTCCGGTCGGGTAGTCGACGGTTCGCATGAGGCGCTGGTAGTCGGCGGCGAGCTGCGCGAAGGGCATCGTGAAGGCGTCGCTCTCGGGAAGGTCGAGGGGGTCGCCGTTGGTGCGTGCGCGGATGACGCTCACGCCCTGGTCGATCAGGCACGTCACCGTGTCGACCTCGGGCCAGGTGCGTGCCGCGACGATCGCTCGCCAGACGTCCCCGTTCCATTCGCGCGAGGACTGCTGCCGATACTGCGCGACGCAGTTCGTCGGCAGGCAGTCGTGCAGCACGATGGCGCCGCCGGGCTGGAGCGCGGCGAGCGAGTTGCGGATGTCTTCGAGCACCTGTTCGTAGAGGTGCAGCCCGTCGACGAAGATCAGGTCGAAGCGCTCGGTGTTGTTGGCGAAGAACTCGTCGCTGGTGGCACGCACCGTGCCTCCGGAAACGGGATCGACGCCGACGCGATGGGGCGCCTGGATCTGCGAGAAGCAGTCGTCGTCGCGGCAACCGATCTCGAGGTAGGACTGCACGTTGCGGCGGGCGACGATCTCGTTGAGCAGGTCGATGCGCAGCGGCGAGTCCGGCCACTGCACCGGAATCGTGGCGCGCGAATGGTTGCCCTGCAAGCGATTCTTCAGGCGCCGCACGGCGTGGACGACCCGCGGCACGAGGTGCCAGTGGAGCAAGACCTCGACGCGGTCGCCAAGGGTCGGGGGCGCATCCGCTCCCGGTGCGGGCCCGTCTGCGTCGCGCGTCGATTGCTTCATGGAGTGCGCATTTCAGATGCCGTCGTCGGTTGTCAACACGGCTCCCGGCGCATGCGGACCGCACGGCGACACGACGGGCGTGCCCGACAGGTTTGCGGCGGCTGGCGGGATCGGCGAAGCTACGCTCCGATGTCTCCGCGTCTTTCGGTGGTCGTCATCTCCTACAACATCCCGCGCGAGCTGCCGCGCACCCTGTATTCCCTCTCGCCGGCGTTTCAGCGGGGCATCGCCGCCGACGACTACGAGGTCGTCGTCGTCGACAACGGATCGAAGCATCCGCCCACGGAAGAGGAGCATCGCGAGCTGGGCGCCAACCTGCGCATTCTCCGGAACCCCGATCCCCATCCGAGCCCGGTGGGCGCGATCAACTTCGGGCTGGCCGAGGCGCGCGGCGAAGCGATCGCGGTCTTCATCGACGGAGCGCGCCTCGCCTCGCCGGGCCTGCTACGCGCGTCGCTGCAGGCGCTGCAGATCTCGCCGCGCGCGGTCGTCGGCTCGCGCGGACGCTACCTCGGCAATGATTTCCAATCGGCGGCGATGCGGCGCGGCTACACCCGCGAAAAGGAAGACCAGCTGCTGGAAAGCGTGAACTGGCGCGAGAACGGGTACAACCTCTTCCAGATCTCCGTCTTCGACGAGTCGTCGATCGCCAGCTGGTTCACGCCGATCGCCGAGAGCAACAGCGTGTGCATGTCGCGCGCCATGTGGAAGGAGCTCGGCGGCTACGACCCCCAGTTCTCCGCGGCGGGGGGCGGTATGGCGAATCTCGACGTCTGGAAGCGCGCGATCGTGTTGCCCGACGCCGTGCCGATCGTCCTTCTCGGCGAGGCGACGTTTCACCAACTGCACGGCGGCAGCTCGACCAACGCCGCCGAGCCGATGGCGCGCGGCCTGGTCGTCGCCGAGGAGTACCGCGCCATCCGCGGCGAGTCGTTCCGGATCTCCGACACGCCGCTTCACTATTGGGGCACCTTCGTGCAGCCGCCGCTGCGGCGCGAGCTGCTCGGCGATCCGTTCTCGCCCCAAGCATGGCGGATGAAGTACGAGTACGTCCGCTTCATGCTCAAGGTCCGCCTCGGCCTCATGGAGCATCCGACCGGCGGCAAGAGCACGATGGTTCCGCCGTGGTGACCCCGAGGTCGATGGCGACCGTCCACCCATGACCAGCGATGGCGACGACAAACGCCTGCTGCGCCGGCTCTGGGCACACGTCAGCCCGCGCCGGAGACTGCACCTGGTCGGCTTCGTCGTGCTCGTGGCCGTCGGCGCGGTCGCCGAGGTCGCCTCCCTGGGCATGGTGATCCCGTTCCTCGCCGTGCTCTCCGATCCCGAGCGCATCTACGACCACGAAGCGGTCGAGCCCTTTCTGCAAGTTCTCGGAATTCGTACGGCGGACGATCTGCTGCTGCCGCTGACCCTGGGCTTCTGCGGCCTCGCCGTCGCCGCCGCGGGCGTTCGCTTCGGGCTCGTGTGGGCGCAGACGCGCCTCGGCGAGGCGATCGGCAACGACCTCAGCGAGGACGCCTTCCGGCGCAGCCTGTACCAGCCGTACCTGGTCCATGCTCGACGCAACAGCAGCGAGGTCGTGGCGGCGCTCATGAGCAAGACCGACACCGCCATCCATTTCGTGATCATCCCGCTGCTGAACCTCGCCGGTTCGGTGGCGACCGGCGTGGCGATCGTCGCCTTCATGCTGTGGGCCGCT
This sequence comes from uncultured bacterium, assembly GCA_937975525.1. Lineage (GTDB taxonomy): Bacteria > Desulfobacterota > Binatia > HRBIN30 > HRBIN30 > CALJUJ01. Next base: position 1,557 of record CALJUJ010000502.1, on the reverse strand, counting down.
CCGGTGCTCACGTCGGGTGCGTTCGTGCTGCTCGGCGGTACCTACGCGATCATGGTCACGCTCAACCGGTCGCTCATCGCCGCGGCGAGCGTCGACGTCACCATCGGCCAGACCCGTCTCGCGCAGATCGTGCAGGAGGGCCTGGGCGGTATCCGTGAGGTGCTCGTCGGCGCGCTGCAGCCCTACTTCGTGCGCCGGTTTCGCGCCGCCGACCGCTCGCGCCGGCAGGCGATCGGCACCATCGCCATCCGCGGCAACGCGCCGCGCTACGTCGTCGACGCGGTCACGGTCGTCGCGGTGGGCACGGTGGTGTTTCTCGCCGCCCGCGGCCCCGGTGGGTTGGACGCGATGATTCCCACGCTCGGCGCGCTGGCGCTGGCGGTGCAGCGCCTGTTGCCGATGGCGCAGCAGGCCTACTTCTCGTCGACGGCCGTGCAGGGAGGGAAGGCGTCGCTCGTCGACGTGCTCGCGCTGCTCGACCAGCCGGTGTCCGATGCCGAGCCGAAGCGGTCGGGGCCGGCGCTGTCCTTCGAGCGCGCCATCGACTTTCACGGCGTTTCGTTCCGCTACGCCGAAGATGCAGCGGTCGTCCTGCGCGACGTCTCGGTGGAGATCCCGAAGGGGAGCCGCGTCGGCGTGATCGGCGAGACCGGCAGCGGCAAGAGCACGTTGCTGGATCTGGTCATGGGGTTGATCCTGCCGGACTCGGGCGCGGTGCGTGTCGACGGCGTGCCGTTGACGGCTGCCAATGCGCGCAGCTGGCAGCGTCGCATCGCGCACGTGCCGCAGCACGTCTTCCTGGCCGACGCGTCGATCGCGGAGAACATCGCCTTCGGCGCGGAGGCCGACGAGATCGACATGGACAAGGTGGCCGAGGCGGCGCGCGTGGCACAACTGGACGATACGATTCGCAGCTTGTCTCACGGTTACTCCACGCGCGTCGGTGAACGCGGGGTGCAGCTTTCGGGGGGGCAGCGTCAGCGTCTCGGCCTTGCGCGGGCATTGTACTGCACGGCCGATCTACTGGTGCTCGACGAGGCGACCAGTGCGCTCGACGACGCCACCGAGGACGCGATCGTACGCAGCCTCGACGAGCTCGAGCGCTCGCTGACGATCGTGATGGTCGCCCATCGCCGGCGTTCGCTACGCAACTGCGACTTCCTGCTGGAAATCGCCCGCGACGGAACCGTGCAGCGCCGAGCGAACACTGCGCCCGCGAGCGCCGCAGACGATTCCATCCCCCCTCCTCAGTGAGCCGGGCCAAGCCAAGCATCCCCCTCCCTACCAAGGAGGGGGAACACTCGTCCGCTGGGGCACCCACCGCCACGCCCCGCCAGGCAAGCATCCCCCCTCCTTACCAAGGAGGGGGTCAGGGGGAGGTAGAAAAGGGTTGTCCGCAACGCCGGATGGGCAGCCATTGCTACCGCCCCCTAGCCCCCTCCTTACCAAGGAGGGGGAACACTCGTCTGCTGCGGCGCTCACCGCCCGGTCGTACCAAGCGCAGCATCCCCCCTCCTTACCAAGGAGGGGGTCAGGGGGAGGTAGAAAAGGCTGGTA
>CALJUJ010000501.1 GCA_937975525.1 uncultured bacterium | reverse complement strand
CTGGCCGTGCTCTTCGATGAGTCGCGTGATCACGGCGACGGCGTCGGCGGCGGTGCGGCCGCGTTCGAGGTCGAGGCGGACGAGGTCCATGCCGATGAGGCCGGGCTCGCCCGGGTCTTCCTTGGTGAAGATGGTGTGGTTGCCGATCGTCACGCCGTGCTCGTTGACGCCGTGCTCGAAGCCCCAGCACCAGTAGGGGCGCGAGCCGAGCACCCGCGCGCTGGCGTCGACCTGCGGGATGTCGATGTAGGTGCAGCGCAGGGACGCACCAGGATGGTGCCGGCTGCGTGGGTGAAGGCTGAGCGGTTGCGCTTCGAGCTCGGGTCGATCGCTGTTCTTGCCGAAGTGCACGCGGCCGTCGCGTGTCGCCGGCGGCAGGGCGGCCAGCGAATCGCAAGTGACGCGTACCGGCGGGGGGACGGGTGGGCGCATGCGGCGATCATGCTGCGTGGCTCCACGCTCGCGCAAGCTCGCCTTCAGTCGCGGCCACCGCGCGCGACCCGATGGGCGGCGATGTCGGCGCGCGTCAGTCCCTTGCTCGAAGCCAGCGGCCGCCAATGGCTCTCCGTGGCGTTTGTATCATCGGTCGAGCCCGACGATACGACGATCACCTCGGCGACCTCGACCTCGCGCGTGCGCGCGTCGGCGATCGACGCGATGCAGTCGGCGACGGTGCCTGCCTCGTTGTGTGCGAAAACGGCGACCGATAGTTGCAGCGGGGAAGGGGCCATGCGATGCGCCGTCGACGGACGACCGGGCATCGCTAGCATCGAGATCGGGAGAAAGAAATTGCGAATACGGGCAGGTCGTATCGCGGCCGCGGGGTGGAGCCCCTGGATGCTCGCCCTCGCCGCGGCGGCGACCTACGGCGGCTATGCCGCCTACGGCAACATCCACCAGGATGAAGGCTGGCTGCTGGAGAGCAGCCTGCGCGTCGCCCGCGGCGAGGTGCCGCACCGGGACTTCGTCTCGATCTACCCGGCCGGGCGCTTCTACCTCTTCGCGGCCGTGCTCGAGCTCTTCGAAGGCGAGCTCCTCGCCGTGCGGGCGACGTGGTGCATCCTCCGGGGCGCGGTCGTCGGGCTGGTGTTCGCCCTCGGTCGCCGCATGATGCCCGCGCCCTTCGCCGCCGCCGCCGCCGTTCTCGCGTGGTTGCTCCCGGGGCCGTGGCACAAGACCTTCTTCGCGCTGGTCCCGCTGGCGACCTTGGCGGCGCTCGCGGCGTGGGCCGGCGACCGGCGGCGCGGCTGGCTGTGGTTGGCCGGCGCGCTCGCCGGGGTGGGGGCATGGTTTCGTCACGACGTCGGCGTCATCTCGTTCGGCGCCGCGGGCGCATTGGTGATGGCGAGCTGGTGGTGCGAGCGCGGCCAGCCGCGCCGCGCCACGGCATGGGCGCTCGATACGTTGGCCGTCACCGTGAGCGGTGCGGGGTTGGTCGCGGTCGGGTTCGTCGCGATCGCCGCGGCGGCCGGTGCCGGCGAAGTCGCCGAGCAGCTCGTCGCCCGCGCCTGGCGTGAGAGCGCACCGCCGATCACGGCCGGCGGGAGGACGATCGCGCTGTTGCCTTGGTCGGCGCTCGCGCTCGCCGTCGCGCTCCTCGTCCAGGTGGCTCGGCGTGTCGGGGGCGGCCGCTGGGATGTGCCGACGGCGCTGACCGGGGCCGTGGCTCTGGTCGCCGTCGTCACGGTCAATCAATCGTTTCGTTACCCCGAAGCGATCCGATTTCTTCAGGGAGGGCCCGTCTTCTACCTGCTGTGGTGTGTGGCCGCGGCCGGCGCCTGGCGTCGCTTCGGCGATGCGCCGATGCTGCGAACGGCGGTCGTCGTGATCGCGGCGGGGATTCCTGCGATCGGGGCTGCTGCGGTGCTCGCCGGCGCCCCGGTGGGCCTGCCGATCGAGTACACCGGCACGATCGCCGTCGGCTGGGAGCGCACGCAACCCTACGTGACCTCGACCGGGTCGACGATCTACGTGTCTCCCGAGTGGGCGAGGTCCGTCGATTTCGTGCAGCGCACGACTGCCGTGCACTTGCAGCCGGGCGCGCCGCTGGCGGTGATCGGCCGTCCGTCGGCCGCATACTTCCTCCTGCACCGGCGCAATCCGTCGCGCCTGATTCGTTTCGCCGACGCCGCCGCGACCGCTGCCGAGCGCGAAGCGGCGCTGGCGACCCTCGTGCGCGAGTGTCCCGTGGTCATCGCCGACGGTCTCCTGCTGCGGCGGCGCGGAGCGTGGTGGCGGCGAGCTCTGCAGCGACACTACGCGCCCATCGAGCGTCTCGGGCCGCTGGTGGCCATGGGGCGCCGCTAGCAGGCTTCGAGCGGCCGCGTCGTAGGGCGGTGTCTCACTTCGAATTCAATTGCGAGAATCGGGGACAGTCCCCATGGCCGCATAGCGGCCCGAAAGGGTGCTCTCGCACCATGGGGACTGGAGGACCCTCGCTGTAGCGTCCGCCGTCCCGGCGGAAAGGGGAGGCGCAGCGTGGGGCAGAAGCGGAGAACCCGCCGAGACGGCGGGCGCTACAGGGCCGAGCCCAAGAGCCCGATGGGTGTCCCCTTCGGTTCGTCCACCGGCGTGATGATCAAACTGAGGCCCTACCCGTCGTAGCGGGCGACGAAGCGGCGGTCGATGAAGTCCTTCAGTCGCCAGGCCGAACGACCGTGCCAGGCCCAGCCGGCGTAGCTCGCCACGGCCGTGCCGTCGCCGAGATTGAGAATCGACAAGAAGCGCTTCTGTGGCTCGTAGGTCCGCAGCGCCTCGCCGCGCAGCGTTGCATATAGGTTGTGCGCCAGGGTCACGCCCTGACGCACCGCGTAGACGCCTGCCTTGGGCAGCTGCGGGTGCGTCGTGAGCGTTGCGCAGTCGCCGGCGGCGAAGATCTCCGGGTGCGGCTCATGGCGCAGGTCGGCACCGACCCATAGGAAGCCGCGGGCGTCCGTGGCGAGCGCGGAGTCGCGGAACAGCGCCGGTGCGGCCGCGCCGGTCGCCCAGACGACCCATTCGGCCGGCAGGCGGTGGCGAGTGCCGTACGCGTCCCGAGCGACGACCCCCGCCGCATCGACGGACTCGACCGTCGCCGCGCCGAGGAAGCGAATGCCTCGTTCGGCGAGGGCGCGCGCGACGATGGTCGAGGTGTGCCTGCCGCGCTCCATCACCGGTGCCTCGCCGCGGTCGACGAGGGCGACGTCGCCGCCCCCCTCGCGCGCCAGGCGCGCGGCGAGCGCAAAGGCCACTTCGGTTCCACCGGCGCCGGCGCCGACGACGACCAGGCGCCGCCCGTGCTCGGGGCGCGGTTGAGCGAGGGCAGCGTCGATCGCGGCGGCGGCGACGTCGATCGGCTTGACCATCGATGCGGGCGCGTCCGCGGCGACGAGCTCGGGATGAGCCGGTTGCGAGCCGATGTCGAACGAGACGACGTCGTAGGCGAGCCATGCGTCGGCATCCACGCGCACGCGTCGCGCCGCGGCGTCGATGGCCGTGGCCCGGCCGGTGACGAGCTCGGCGTCCGCCGCGGCGGCGAGCTCGCGCACGTCGATCTGGGTCTGCCGCAAGCGGTATTGCCCGGCGATGTAGCCGGGCACCATGCCCGAGTACGTGGCGAAGGCGTGCGGGTGAACGAAGGTGACGTCGACACCGTCGAGGGGCCGCTCGCGCAGCGCGCGCAGGACGTGGATGTGGGCGTGGCCGCCGCCGACGATCAGCAGGCGGCGGTGCGGCGTTCGGCTCACAGCACTTCGGTGAGCGCGAGCGTATCGGCCTCGACCTCGAAGATCTTGTCGGTGCCGACTTCCGCGGTTTCGGCGAGCACCGTCGAGACGATCCGGTACTCGACACGGAGTCGCTCGCGCGTGAAGTGGCATACCGAATAGCCGCGGTTGCGGGCGTTGATGTAGCGCACGTTGGGAACGAGGCCGATCGCGCGCTCGATGAGGTCGCCGAGCTCGTTGGTGCCGTCGCCGTTCGACGAGATCGACGTCGTCACCACTTCGTAGCCGACCACCGGCGAGCTCGGGTCGCGGGCATCCGCCGGCAACAGGCCCAAGCCGGCGAGGTGGATGTCGCCGGTCAGAATCACCGGATTGCGGACGTCGCGAAAGAAGGTCAGCAGCTCTTGCTGCTCGACCGCGTAGCCGTCCCACTGGTCGTTGTTGACGAAGTTGTTCTGGATGACGATGGGCGTGAACACGGTCTGCTGGGCGATGACGTTCCAGATCCCCGCCGCACCGTCGAGGTTCTCCTTCAGCCATTGCTTCTGCTCGATGCCGAGCATCGTCCGGCTGGGATCGTCCACCTCGGGGCAGCGGACGATGCGATCGCCACAGGCCTGGTCACTGCGGTACTGGCGGCCGTCGAGCACGTGCACGCGGGCGAGGTCGCCGACGTCGAACGACTGGTAGATCTGCATGTGGCCGAAGTCGTCGGGCACCGGCAGCCGGACCGGCATGTGCTCGTAGTACGCCTGGTAGGCGTTGCGCCGCAGCGCGAGCACGTCGTCGACGTCGTTCTCGCCCGCTTGCAGGATCAGGCCGGCGTAGTTGTTGCTGACCTCGTGGTCGTCCCAGGTGACGACCCACGGGCAGCGCTGGTGCGCGGCCTGCAGGTTGGCATCGGAGCGATACTGGCCGTAGCGATTGCGATAGTCCGCGAGGGTGCGCAGCTTCGGGCCGACGTGCGTGCGCGCCTGCCCGCTGCCGGCGCCCTCGTAGATGTAGTCGCCGAGGAAGGCGACGAGATCGACGTCCTCCTGGGCGAGATGAAAGTGCGAGGTGTAGAAGCCCTGCACGTAGTTCTGGCACGTCGCCGAGATGATCGTGAACGCCTCCGGCCGGGCGTCGAAGGCCGGCAGGGTGCGGGTGCGACCCGTCGGGCTCGTCCACTGCCCGTCGATGCGAAAGCGGTACCAGTACCACGTGTCGGGAGCGAGGCCGTCGGCGTCGATGTGAAGCGAGTGCGCGAGGCCGGGCGTCGCCCACGCCCAGCCGGAGCGAACGATCTGCGCGAAGTCGGCGTCGAGCGCGACCTCCCACACCACGGGAACGTCGGTGGCGGGCATGCCGCCGCCGGTGGTCGGCTCGGGCGCGAGTCGGGTCCAGAGGATGACGCTTTCCGGCAGCGGATCGCCGCTGGCGACGCCGAGGGCGAACGGGTCGAGGTCGAGCTGGGGAGCGGGCGGCACCGCGGCCCCGGGGCTTCGGTCGTCGTCGCCGCAGGCCGCGACGGCGACGGCGGCGCCCATGTAGAGCAGGAACTCGCGGCGCGTCGGGCGCGGCCCCCAGGCGTGGTCGGGAAGCTCGATGGGAAACTTGGTCGCGGGCATGTTCGGTCCTCTTCGGGGAGATGGCTCACGCGGACGAAGTCGTCGCGTCGGCGGAGTCGGTGGCGTCGTCGACGCCGGTGGCGAATGCATGCAGCGCGGCGAAGTTGCGCTCCACGTCGCGCACCAGGTCGTGGAGATCGGGCAGCAGGTCCCAATCGGCATTGAAGCCGAACTGCAGGCGGCCGCAGTAGCTGAAGACGGCGACGCCGAGGCCCTGGCCCTCGAGCAGGGTGACCTGGGGGTAGGCTTCGAGCATGCGGGCGCCGAGCACGTAGAGCGGAAACGGGGGCCCGGGAACGTTGGTGATCACCAGGTTGCAGGGGCTCATGCGCCGGGTGAGGGCGACGACGCCGGACAGCGCTGCCGGGCCGCCCCACTCGGCGAGTTGGTACAGGTAGGCCGCGGCATTGCTGCCGCCGGTGCGTTTGAGCTCCGCGGTGATCGCGCCGACCTCGGCATAGCGACGCGCGGGGTCGCGCTCGGCGATCGGCAGGCGCGCGAGCCAGGCCGATACCTGATTGCCCATGGAGTGGTCGTCGGCGTTGCGGGTGCTGACCGGCACGGCGCCGATGAAGTCGAGGATGTCGACGTGAACGCGACGGCGGCGGAGGAAGTCGCCGATGGCTCCGGATACGGTCGTGAGGACGACGTCGTTGATGGTCCCGCCGAGGGCGTTCTTGATCTCCTTGGCGGCGTCGAGTGCGACGTGGGTCCAGTCGAAGCGCCGGTGCGGGCCGATCGGCCGATTGATCGGCGTCTTGGCGGCGCCGCGCCAGGCGACGCCCAGGGTCTTGCCGACCGACTCGAGGTTCGCGCGCAGGTCGGCGCCGCGCAGCCACGGCTGGCGCAGGAGGCGGCCGACACCGGCGGCGATCTCGCCAGGCACGGCGAGGCGGCGGCCGATCTCGTCGCGTGCCAGCTCGACCTGATTCGGTGCCGGCCGCGGTGCCCACGTCGGCGCCGGGTCGAACGTGTCGACCGGCTCCAGGCTCATGAGCACGGAGGAGATGTCGACTCCGGAGACGCCGTCGATCATGCAGTGATGGGTCTTGGTGAGCGCGGCGAAGCGGCCGCCCTGCAGGCCCTCGATGATCCAGTACTCCCAGAGCGGGCGGCTGCGATCGAGGCGTTGGGAGAGAATCCGCGCCGTCAGGCGCTTGAGCTCGCGGTCGTCGCCGGGCCGCGGCAGGCGCGTGTGGCGGACGTGGTAGCGCACGTTGAAGCGGTCGTCGTCGACCCACACCGGCTCGCCTTCGAGCGGCGTCTGGACGAGGCGCTGGCGGTAGCGCGGGATGTGATGCAGCCGCGAGGCGACGTAGGCGCGGATCTTCTCGATGTCGACGCCGCCGCCGGGAGCGGTGAGGCCGCCGCCGTCGTAGATCGACACCCCGCCCACGTGCATGTGGGCACTGCTGTTGGCGTCCTCGAAGACGAGGAACGAGGCGTCTTGTGCGGACAGTCGTTCGTAGTGAGCCACGCGTTGCCCTCCCCGAGCCCTGGGTGCGGCGAGCGCGAACTTACGTCATCGCCGCGGCGAGGCAAAGGGCCGAGCGCGACCCTTTAGGTCGGCACGAGGCTCGGCTATGAGGCGGCCATGGCCCACTACGCCTACGAGCGCTTGTCGGCGCACGACGCATCGTTCCTGCTGTTCGAGGGCCCCAACACCCACATGCACATCGCCTGGGCTTGGATCTTCGACGGCGGCTCGCTGGTCGACGCCGACGGCGGCGTCGACGTCGCGCGGATACGGCGCCACGTCGCCTCACGGCTGTTCCGCTTCCCGCGGTTTCGCCAGCGCATCGTCGCGACGCCGGTCGAAGGGCACCCGGTGTGGGTCGACGACGACCGCTTCAAGCTGCACTTCCACGTGCGCCATGCGAGCCTCACCGAGCCCGGCGACGAGCGCCGTCTGCAGACGACGGTGTCGTCGATCGTCTCGCAGCCGCTCGATCGCTCGAAGCCGCTGTGGGAGATGTGGGTCGTCGAAGGCCTGCAGGAAAGGCGCTTCGCGATCGTCACCAAGACGCATCATTGCATGCTGGACGGGGTCGCCACGGTCGATCTCATGGCCGGGCTGCTCGACCGGGAGCCGCGCCCGCAGCCCGACGATCCGGTCGATTGGATCCCGCGGCCCGCGCCGGGCCGCTTCGAGCTCTGGCGTGATTCGGTGGTCGATCGCTTCGGGCTGTCGGTGGGGTTGTCGCAGCGTCTCTCGGCCGATGTCCAGGGACTGCGCGCGGCGCCCCGCGAGGAGATCGCCGAGCGCTGGGCGAGTTGGCGCGACACGTTGTCGGCGAGCTTCTCGGGCGCACCGGAGACGCCGATCAACCATCCCCCGGGGCCGCATCGATTCGTCAGCTGGCTGCGCATACGCCGCGGCGACGTGCGCGCCACCGCCGAGCGTCTCGGCGGCGGCGAGGACGACGTGATCCTCGCCGCCGTCGCCGGAGCGCTCTGGCGTCTCTTCCGGCGCCACGGCTTTCGTCTGCGCGGGCAGTCGTTTCGCGTCGTGATTCCCGCCGCGGCGCGGCCGAGCCACGACGATCCGGGAATGGTGCACAACCGCGCCGCCGGCTGGATCGTCCCCTTGCCGGTGGACGAGTCGGACGCACGGCGCCGCTTTCGTGCCGTCGCCCGCATGACCGCGGGGCTCACGCCGGCGAACCAGACCCTCGGGCTCGAGCGCTTGTTGCAAGCGGCGGAGATCGGCGGTAGTCGGCTACTGCAGGCCGGCGTCGACGTGTCGCGGCGCCTGCATCCGTACAACCTGATCTTGTCGCGCATCCCGGGACCCGCCGAGCCGCGCTACCTGCTCGACGCGCCGCTGCGCGAGGCCTACCCGCAGGTGCCGCTGTTCGAGAACCAGAGCCTCGGCATGGCGGTGGCCACCTACGTCGACCACCTCGACATCGGCGTCATCGCCGATTGGGAGGTGCTGCCCGACCTCGGGCCGCTGGTCGCCGACCTGCACGCCGCCTTCGCCGAGCTCGCCGCGCTGCACCCGCGACGCCACTGAGGGCGGCGCCGAGCGCCGCCCCGGGCGCGCTTTCTCACAATCCGAGAGCGTCGGCGAGCCGCTCGCGGTGCGCGCTGGCGTCGCCTAACAGCACGGCGATGCTCTTGGCGCGCTTGACGCACAGGTGT
>CALJUJ010000500.1 GCA_937975525.1 uncultured bacterium | reverse complement strand
TCAGCCGCGCCAACTCGCCCTCGGGCCGCCACGTCGTCAGCACGTCGTCCCAGCGGTGCGCGAGGCTCATCGCCCTTTCCGCCAACGCCGTCGCAGTCGCCAGATCGTCGGCCTCGACGACGATCTGCAGGACCGTGCCCATCGCCGGCCGCGCCGCGCGGGCTTCCGCGGCCTCGGCGCGGATCGGAAACGCCAGGCCGGCGGCGATCGCGAGCATCGGTGCGATTCGTCGCTTCATGGGGACGGCCGATTGGCTCCATCGCCACGCCGGCCGTAAGCGCTGGGCGCGCTCGTGATCAACGCGTGGGCGACGAGCAGCATCAGCCCGAGCATCACCACTTCGAGCGTGACGAACATGCCGACCTTGGCGTAGGCGAACGCCGGATGAACGAAACGCACGCCCCAGCCGGCGAGCTCGCCACCGATCCCGGAGAAGAACGCAAGGCCGATGCCCCACGCCTTGATCGCGTTCGAGATCGGCACGAACAACAACAGATGGGTCAGCGTCAGCAGCAGCATGCCCATGGCGAAGCTGTGGAAGTGCAGCACCTCCAACAGCCCCTGCAGCGAGCGCGGTTGCAGGTATTTCTCCTCGTTGCCGAGGTAGTACTCGACCACCGAGCTCGGCGCGAGGCTCATCTTCGCGAAGTACATGCCGGCGTTCGTGAGCCACAAGACGAAAGTATAGAAGAGAAAGCAAAGAACGATGACGCGCAGGAAGCCGTTGCGCGTCCATTCGCCGGTGACGACGAAACGCACCGGCTACTCCCCTTCCAGCAGCACTGCATGGATGGCGAGCGCACGCCGGATGGCATCGGCAACGGCACGCGCGCTCAACGTCGAACCGGTGATCCCGTCGATCCCGCGGCCGACGCGCAGGTCGTCCGGCATCGACTTGCCGAGGAACTGCTGCAACCAGCGCTCACTCGGCAGGTAATCGGTCGGCTCGTAGAAGGCGAGCACATGTGTCGCCCGCACGATGCCATCGGGCGACAGGACGATCATGAAGGTCTCGGGAAGAGTCCGAACGATGTGCGTATCGAGGATCGCGTAGCCGGTCTCGGCCCCGCGCGAATGCCCGACGTAGACCGTCAACAGATCCGATTCCAGGCGGGCGCGGGAGCGATCCTCGATCCGCTCGCGCTGGCGCGCGGTGAGAAAGAAGTCGCGTGCCTCGACCGTCTCCGCGTCGGGAAAGGCGATCTCCAGCGCTTCGGATCGGGGATGAAAGACGAGCGCCGCTGCGCTCGCAGCGAGGCCGACGGTGGTGGCGACCACGGCGAGAAGGCCGACGGCAGCGCGCCAGCGCTGCCGTCGGCCCCGCCGCGGCGAAAGTTCAAAAGACAAACCCTGCTCCTATGCGGATCTCGTCGGGGTCGTTGCCCGAGCGATTGTCCTGGTTGCGGTAGTCGAGCTTCACGACGACCTGCGGAATCGGCTTGTAGGTGAGACCGACCTCGTAGATGTCGCGATCACGAGCGGCTTCGCGGTCGAAGCCGTCGGGAACGCTCTCCTGGGTATCGAAGCGCGAGTAGCGGAACCACGGCGCGAGGTAGTGCGTGGTGTTCGGCAGCAATAGCGGCAACACGTCGTAAGCGATTTCCGCGTACCAGCCGAACGTGGTCTCGGCGACGGTGTCGCCGACCTCGAGCGAGATCTGGTCGGCGTCGTCGAGGTCGGAGACGGCCGCGAGGGCGCGTAGCTCCAGTCCCTGAAACTTCGACTCGGCGTGGATTTCGTAGAGCTGGAAGAGCGCGTCGATCGCACGGCCGCCAAAGGTCTGGTTCTGGTCCTGCTCGCCGACGTAGGCCGAGCCGCCGATGGAGAACGTCGTGCCGACGCTGTAGTCGAGGCGCCCGACCCACGACCAATCGTCGGCGAGCGACTTGCTGCCGCTCTGCCGGCCGCCGCGAATTCCGTTCGAGTCGAAGCCGCGCGCGTCCTCACTGGTGAGTCCGTACGTTCGGTACTCGAGTCCGGGCAGAATCTCGCCGAAGAGGCCGAATCCCGGAGCCCGCCAGGTCGAGGGAATGATGCGCTGCTCCACCTGCGGGCGCATGTTGCCGTGGTAGAAGGGCGGCTCGTGGATCTCGTTGACGAAACCGACCGGCACGAGCAGCAGGCCGGCGCGCACGTTGGCGGCCGGGTGGAGGAGGAAATCGAGCGCGGCGAATTCGACCGACACCGACCCATCTTTGCCGGTCGAGGCGTGCTCGAACTCGGTCTCGGAGTTGAAGACGATCCAGTCGTTGAACTTGTAGCCGACGTAGAGGATGAAGCGGACGAAGTCGAACTCGTCACGGGTGCCGCCGCGGTCAGAGACGATGTTCTTGAAGTTCGCCTCGCCGTAGCCGCCGATCGAGACGCCGCGGGCGACGCTGTAGACTTTCGACGCCGCCGGGGCGAGTCCGTAGGAGCCGACGAGCTCGTGCGATTCGGGGAGGACGAGGGCGTCGCGGAGGCGGCGCAGCTCGTCGGTGAGGATGTTCTGGCGACGTTCGACCTCACCGATGCGTTCGCCCTCTTCTTCCGCGGCGACGGCCTTGCGCAGCTCCTCGAGCTCGCGTTCGAGGCGCTGCTGGCGGTTTTCGAGGTCGGTGAGCGAAGGGTCGGCGGCCGCCGCGGGAGCGGCGGTAGCGACGACGACGGCGCCGACGATGATGAGCAATCGATGCATGCGAACCTCCGAAGCTGAATTGATAATGGTTTTCAATTTCAACCCGGCGGCCGTTTGTCAAGCTCGGCGGACGGTCGGACACAGCGGTCGTTCGATGGGCGGCACATTCGTCGATTCTGAAACTCAATTTCAGCTACGCGACGCGCCCCGCCCTGTCAACGTCGCGCCGGCCCCCCTCCCTACGGATTCGTGCAGACGCGCACCGCCGCACTTGCCGCAGGCCGGTCGATACGCGCCACCCGGACCTGCAGATCGACGGGCTCCAAGCACGTCGCCGGCCAGCGGGCGATCAGCATCGTCGGCGTCACCGCCTCGACCTCCGCCTCCAGGCCACCCACGGTGACGCAGTTTCCGACGACGGGATCACAGCCGTTGGCGACCTCCGGGAGGACGCACGCGGCCCCGCCGTAGCCCGCGAACGCATCGAATCCCGCACCGGAGATGCAGAAGCGCTCGCCCGCTCGA